>JBILDK010000230.1:0-4984 GCA_044352625.1 Planctomycetota bacterium | reverse complement strand
CCAGGCCCCGCGCCAGGCGGCATCGCGCCAGAAGTCGAACTCGCTGCCGCGGTAGCCATCCGCCAGCATGCCGACCACGAAAGAACGCCCGAAGCCATCATAGGCCCAGGGGCTGTGCATTTCATAACAGAAGCCGAGCGGAGTCATGTGCCAGCGCTGGACGTTGAGCGTATGATCGATGGACGAATCCGGCTCCCAGCCTTGGCGATAGCGCCGGGCCGAACGTCGCGCCATCGATCAATCCTTGATCCAGCAGCGAACCCAGACCCGCGACCACCAGCGCCGAGCCCGGCACGTCACCGGCGCCCGACCCGAGATCCGCCGCCCACAGCCCGCCGCTCCCCTGACGCTTGACCAGCGCCGTCGACAGGGCACGGGTGATGTCCGCCCAGCGCTTCCACGTTTCATCCCGACGCGGCAGGTCACCCAGGATCGAGGAGAGTCCAAGCAGGACTTCGCCGTGATGTGACAACGATGGCTCAGCATTATTGATCAGCCCCGTGAGAGGATCGACCATGGCCGGCAGGAATTCAGCCAAGTGCTGGTTCAGTTCCCGAAACCATTCCACCCGCACCTCCATGGAGCTGGTCGGTGTATCGGCACCGAGTGCAGCCACCGTTGCGAGTCCGGCGATCAGGCGCGGGGATCGCGCAGCCTGCTGTGAGCGTTTCGTCCACCAAGTCTTCCAGGCAGCCGGAGCAGGCTCCTTGTTGCTATCCGAGCTGATGCACCGGTAGCGGACCAGGGGCAGCGCCGCCAACAGCGAGGCAGAGGCATCGGCCGCGTCCGGCAGGGTGGCGCGGCCATGGTCGGCCCAGTCGCCCAGCCGCTCCAGATAGGCGGCCTCGCCGGTGGCGCGATAGGCGGCATAGACGCCGAGCATCTAGCGCGCCTCGGTGAGCTGACTGGCCTCGGGTGCGGCCCGGTGCTCTTGCTGCCAGTCATCGACCTGTCTCAGAACCTGACCCGGATCGAAAGCGATCGTCACTTCAGCTGCAACCAGGCCGCCGCTGAAAACGACCGGTAGTGAAGCGAAAGGCGTGGATGGGATGCAGCCGAGGAGAACGAGACCGGCCAGGATGAACAAGCGCATAGTCGTTCTTTCAGTGCCTCATGGCAGTCGAGGATCAAGCGGACCTAGTCGTTCCAGCGACCCCACACAGTATCGCAAGGCATTCCAGCATCGAACTGGTCGTGACCTGAAGCGACTGCAGCCTGGGGACTCGGGATGGACGGATTGATTCCAGTGTAGTCAGATTGTACCGTTATCTTATAGGATCGGGAGGCAGACTTGGCATGCGGTGACATGGATCAGATGAACGTGAAACAGTCGGCCTCGGGACGACGTTACAGGGTGCACCTCAAGGAAAACCACCATGTCCCGTCTGCTCTTGACCACCGCCGTCGCCTCTCTCCTCGCCGCCGCCGCGTGGGGAGCCGACACCCCAGCCGCTGATGCCCCCAAGGCCAAGCCCTATCCCTTTGACACCTGTATCGTCACTAACGAGAAACTCGATGCGATGGGCGGCGCCGTCACCATAGTCAAGGATGGACAGGAAGTGAAGTTCTGCTGCAAGGGTTGCGTCAAATCCTTCAATAAGGATTCGGCAAAATACCTGAAAAAAATTACGGATGCACCTGCTAAAGGGGACGCTCCTCCGACCGCACCCGCTCCCACTGCCGGCCACGGTAACCACTAACCCTGAGTCACCACTGATCGTGTCGTGGACCCGGTCTTTACCTGACTTGACCGACAGGCCTGGGTCGTGCTCAATGACGTGCGCTCGACCCAGAAGCACTGCTGTCGGACCACTGCCGAAAGTCACCCCTATGCGACGCATCTGTTTCCTTGCGTTGGTCAGCACGTTGCTTGGCATCGCCGCCGAGGTGCCGGACCCGCACGCGCCAGCCCCTGCGGTAAGCACTGTCGACGATCCCGCGGTGGCGCTGTTGCAGTTCCGTGCCGCCTTGGCGCGGGCCCCGGCCATCACCGCTGCCCGCGCCAGGGTTGCCGGAGCCGAGCAGGCGCAGGGTGCGGCCGGCGTCCTGCCGGATCCCATGGTCGGCGGTGACATCGGTCGCGAGCGGACGCGCATGGGCGAGGAGATGACCATGTACGGTGCGATGATCGAACAGACCCTGCCACGCTGGGGGGAGCGCGATGCCATGCGCCAGACCGCCCGGGCCCAGGTCAGCCGCGAAGCTGCCAACGTTGCGGCGGTGATCGGCGATCATGCGGCAGCGGTGGCGACGGGAATTGCGGAGTGGATGGCCGCACGCGACACCCTGGTTTTCGTACGTCAGTCTCGGGAACGCATCGCTGCCTTACGCGAGGTCGTCCACGTGCGCATCGCAGCCGGTGGCGGGATGATCGGCGATCAGTTGGCCCTCGACACCAAAGCCCAGCAGCTGGATCTGCAAATCGCGGATCTTGAGCGCCGCCAAGCCGATGCCCTGGTCATGGTCCGCGGACGTCTGGGCCTGCGGTCTGATACGCCCGTGCCGCCGTTTGCAGCCCTCGACCCAGCCACCATCCGGGTCGAGGCCAACCCGATGGCGCAAACGGCGGCTGCCATGCAGCTCGAAGCTGAAGCCATGGAACGCGAAGCGGTGGCGCGTGGCAACCCCGAGACCGCTGTCGGCCTGTCCTGGGAACGCGAGGCCGCCGGGACCGACTCGCAGACCGACAAGCTCGCGCTCTCCTTTCGCATGTCACTGCCGATCTACCGCTCGGCCTATAGCGGTGCTGCCGATTCCGCCCGAAGCCGATCTCGTGCCGCGCGACATGAGGCCAGCGGCGCCACCTGGATGGCGCGCAGTCAGGTCAGTCGCGCGCAACGGGCCATCGCCCAAGCCCAACAGGCACAGCGGACGGCGGATGATATTGCCGCCCGGACCCGGACCGAATACGACGCGGTCATTCAACAGGTCGGCAGTGGCGGCGCCTCGGTGACGTTGTCCCTCACCCTGCTCGACATGATCACCGAATCCGGCATGAATGCGGTCATGGCCCGGCTCGACAGCCAGATGGCGTTGGCTGAACTGTGGCGTCTCGCTCCTCCTGACCTGCAAACCGCCGTTGTTGCCGATGACAGCGACCATTCAGCCGTTCACCACCAGCCCCCGACGACCACCCCATGACCCGCCACCTGATCATTTTCGCCGCCTGCTTCCTGCTCGGCGCCATCGTGACGGCTTCCATCCGCACCGTCCGCCACAACGCCTACGCTCAGCACCAGGGATCGCCTACGGTTGCCGCAGCGAGCCCCGTCGATCCGCATGCCGGACATGGTGGCCCTGCTCCGGTTGCTCCGGCCACCACACTGGCGGCGGATCCGCATGCCGGGCATGCCCTGCAGGCCGCTCCTGCCGCCGGAGTACCGGTGAATACCGTCTGCGCGATCTGCGGTATGCCAGTGGACCCCACCCTCCCGACCGCCATCTATCAGGGCAAGACCATCGGCTTCGGCTGCAAGGCCTGCCCGCCGATGTTCGCCGCCGAGCCGGAACGCTATGGTCCCGCCGCGCTCAAGAACCAGGTGGTCGAGGAGTGATCATGCCCATCCAGCGATCGTGGCATGCCTGGATGAGCGCTGCGGCGGGTCTCGCCGTCGGCTCTGTCCTGATCGTCGCCATCCCATCGGGCACCTTCTTCGTTCCTCATGACCGGACCAATGCGGATACACCGACCGGTGAACGCTGGGCCTGTCCAATGATGGATTTTATCGGCCAGAAGCCGGGCAGTTGCCCGGTGTGCGGCATGACGATGGAACGGGTCACCGCCGGGGAGCTTACCCGTGAACAGCAGCGCCGCATGGGCACCAGGACGGCGACTGTCACTGCCGGTCCAGCCAGCGTCGTCGTCCGTGCCTACGGTGCTGCCGAATACGACGAACGCTTCTCCCAGGTTGTGATCAGCCGTATCAGCGGACGCATCGTCAAGCGTCACGATGCGACCTTCGGCTGCTGCCAAGAGATCCAGCTCGGCGATCCGATCATCGATCTCTACAGTCCGGAAGCCTACCAGGCCCAGGGCGAGCTGGCGGCAGCGATCCGCTCCGGCAATGCCGACCTGGCAGCCGCCATCGAGGAGCGTTTTGCGCGCTGGAATCTGCGCCACGTCGCGGATGCAATCAAAGCCGGCACGTCCCCGACCGACACGGTGACGATTTACAGTCCGGCGGCGGGTCAGGCCTACCTCGACGATCAGGACATGGTCAACCAGACGCTCATGGTTGGCGGTGAGGTGGCGGCCGACATGCCGCTGATCAAGCTGGTCGACCCGCAACGCCTGAACCTGGTTTTCCATGTGCCCGAGCCGCGCGTCCATTTCCTCCGCGCCGGTCAGCGAGTCCGTCTGTCCAGCGATGATCTGGGCGAGTTGCCCGAGATCGAGGCTGTGGTCGGTCGCGTAGCCAACGAGCTGAATGCCGAGATCCGAGCCCGCGAAGTGCGCATTCATCTGTCGAATGGTCGCCAGCGCATCCTCCCCGGATCGCTGCTCAACGCCCGCATCCAGGCCGTTCTGGGAGCCGATCTCACGCCGGCTGATCCCACCGACCAGTCGACCTGGGGCACCTTCCCGCAGGTGCCCAAAACGGCTATCCTCTCAACTGGCGTCCGCCATATCGCGTGGCGGGTGAAAAACCGCACGAGCGATGGTTCGGTGCAGTTCGAGCCGGTGACCGTCGCCTTGGGCCCCAGGTTGGAGGACGAGGCCGGCAACGACCGCTACGTCATCCGGGCTGGACTCCAGCCGGGCGATGAGGTCGCCACCCAGGCGCTCTTCCTTATCGATAGCCAGGCCCAGCTCGCCGGCTCGGCATCGCTCTTGTTCCCAGACGGGGCGGTACCTAATGCCGAATGATGGAATGCTGGAATGCTGGAATGTTTCCGAGCCATCACCGGCGCGATCGGGCCGCGGTACGCTCGGCGGCGATGAGCATGGCGAGGAGCTGACCAGCTTCGTCGCGGAGATCCGCCA
>JBILDK010000229.1:0-4991 GCA_044352625.1 Planctomycetota bacterium | reverse complement strand
GACCTTCCTGGTCATGCACCTGCTCGGGATGTCAGCCAACATCATGAGCCTGGCCGGCATCGCCATCGCCATCGGCGTGATGGTCGACTTCGCCATCGTGGTGTGCGAAAACGTCACCCAACATCTGGTCCTGCTCAAAGAGCGACGGCATCGTGAGGGCAAGGAACCGCCCAGTTCGCCGATGGATCCCGAGGTCGTGGATGCGGTCATCGCTGGCACCACCGAGGTCTCCCGCGCCCTGCTGACCGCCGCCGCGACGACGATCATCAGCTTCATTCCCATCTTCCTGCTCGATGACCAGGCCGGCCGCCTGTTCAAGCCGCTGGCCGCGACCAAGACCCTGGCGATCGGTGCCGCGGTACTCTTCGGCATGCTGCTTGTCCCGGTGCTGTGCCGGCTGCTGCTGCCACCGTGGCAGGCACGCAAACCAGTGATCCTCGCGTTCGCCGGATTGCTCGCCGGCATCGTGTTCATGATCCTGCTGCCCGAGGGCCTGCGCATTCCCCTCGACCACGGCCGTTGGGCGGTGGTCCTGCCTGGCCTGATCGCTGCACCGCTGGGCGCGGTCCTTGCTGCCTATGCTGTCTGGCGCCTGGGCCGCGAGGAACTGGTCAGCTATGAAGAGAACCCGATCAGCCACGGCATCGCCATCGCCTACGACTGGGCGCTGACCCGCCTGCTGCGCCACAAGGTCGCTTTCAGCGTGGCCATCGCCTCGTTCGCGCTGTTCGGCTGGATGCTCGGCACCGGCTGGTCGACGGTGAGCTGGCCGCTACGCCAGGGCTTCTCAGTGGTCGGCGCGGACATCACCCAGACTCGCTTCGATGCCGCCATGCGCCGCGCCTTCCCCGGCATCGGAGCCAGCTTCCTGCCGCCCCTCGACGAGGGCTCGCTGCTGTTCATGCCCTCGGTGCCGGCCACCGCCGGCCTCGGCGAGACGCAGCGGGTGATGATGCAGCAGAACAAGGCCATCGCTGCGGTGCCTGAGGTCGCGGCGCTGATGGGCAAGATGGGTCGCGCCGAAACCGCCCTCGATCCGGCGCCCATCGGCATGATCGAGACCGTCGTGCTGCTCAAGCCCTACCACGAATGGCCGGTGCATGAGATCACCCTGCCTGACGGCACCACGCACACCCGTCCACGGACCCTGGACGAGGTCCGCCAAACCCTGTCCGCCGCCAGCGACATCCCCGGCGTCGCGCCGAGCTGGCTGCAGCCGATCGAGACGCGCGTGGTCATGTTGTCGACCGGCATCCGTTCGCTCATGGCCCTGCAGATCCTGGGCGATGATCAGGCCGCCTTGGAGACGTTCGCTGAACAGGCCGAAAAGGTCGTCCAACGTGTTCCTGGAGCCGCCGATGTCCAGATGCAGCGCGAGGGTGGCAAACCCTATGCCGAGATCCGCCTGGATGAGCGCAAGATGGCGCGGTTCGGCATCACCGCCGAACAGGTCCTCTCAACCGTCGAGTCGGCCCTGGGTGGCATGCCGCTCATCACCTCGGTCGAGGGCACGCTGCGCTACAACGTGCGCATCCGCTATCCGCGCGAGCGCCGCGACGATGCCGACGAGTTCGCCCAGCTTCAGGTGCCGGTTGCAGCGGGACACGGCGCCATCGCCCTGAGCCTGCTCACCGCCTCGCCGACCGTCTACACCTTGCGTTTCGACGGCATCACGCCCGAGGCGTGGCGGAAGCGCCAAGCGCTGACCATCGGGCGCAACCTGACCCCGCTATCGCCGACCGCGGCGGAATTGACCATTCCAGCCGGCGATCCCTTGCCGCCGGGCATAGCCAATCCCCTGGCAGTTCCACGACCGGACGACCGGACGACCGGACGACCGGACGCCGCGGTCACCGTGACCGCCCTGCGCGACGACCCCAACGCCGTCACCTGGACGGTCGGTCCCATGGCGATCCGCAGCGAAGGCGGCAAGCGCACGCAGTACGTGCTGCTCAATGCCAGCGGCCGTGCTGAAGTCGAGGTGGTGCGCGAGGCTGACCGCATGCTCCAGGAGGCGATCACGCGGGGCGACCTGTCCCTGCCCGCCGGCGCGACCTACCGCTGGGTCGGCCGCTTCGAGCAGAAGATGAAGGCGGACCAGACCATGACCTGGGTCATCGCCATGGCGATGGGGGTGATGCTGGTGCTGATCCTGTGGGGCACCCGCTCGCTGCTGACCACCTCGATCATCATCACCTGCAATGTCACCGTGACCACGGCGGGCGGGTTCATCGCCGTCTACCTCTACGGAGCGGAGATGACCACGGCGGTGATCGTCGGCTTCCTGGTGCTGCTGGGCGTCATGTTCAACGACGGCATCCTGCTGGGGACGTACCTGCACGGCCTGTTCAAGACGGCGCCGACGACCATCCCTGACGTCCACCAGCGCGTTTTCCAGGCCGGCCTGCGTCGCCGTCGCCCGGCGATCATGACCAACTGCACCACCCTGCTGGCGCTGTTCCCGATCCTATGGAGCGACGGACGCGGCGCCGAACTGATGCGCCCGATGGTCCTGCCGGTGATCGGCGGCATGCTCGCCGACTACATCAGCCTGTTCAGTGTCCCGGTCTTCTACGCCTGGTGGTGGGAGCGGAAACTTCAGCGCCAGGCGTCGCAGGCTGCCACACCAGCACCCGATGCTGGTCCGGGGCCTCTGCACCATTGACCGAGCGCTGGCCCTGCCTGATAGGTTGCCGGTTGCGGTGTGCTGGTCGGGGTGGCGGTGGGCCGTTGATCAAGCGGCGATGGTGCCGGGATGGCCGAGCAGCCACGCGGCCGCCACCATGGCTACCGCCCCGGCCACGAGTTTGAGCCCGAACCACAACCAGAACAGCCACGGCCAGGCGTAGTCCTGGCGCGGATCCACTCCGCCACCGTTTAGCCGCACCACGCCATCAGCCGCCAGGGCGAACTTGCCCACGCTGAAGCAGGCAAGGAACCCGGCGAGGGCTGCGACGACCGGCACCGCCACCACCCCGGCCCAGCCGAGCAGGCCGAGGAGTGCGGCGCCACCCGCGCCAACCAGACTGAGAGCGATGACTATCTGAGTTGGGCGCATGCCGGATCAGAACACCGCGCCGGGCGATGTCACTTGGCGACCGCCCCCATGAGCAGCGTCTGCACGCGCTTGGCGAATGCGGCTGCGTCGGCCACGCGGCCGCCCTCGGCGATCGCCGCCTGGTCGCGCAGGGTCTCCACATAGGCTTTCATCTGCTCGGCGGGTGCCGAGCCGAACATGCCCTGCAGGCGTTCGATCAGCGGATGCTTGGGATTCAGTTCGAGGATGCGTCCGCTGGCGGGCACGTCCTGGCCCATGCGCTTGAGCATCTCCTCCATCTGGGCGGTCATGCCGTGCTCCTCGCCGACCAGGCAGCAGGGGCTGTCGGCAAGGCGCGCCGAGAGGCGCACCTCCTTGATGCCGTCGCCCAGGGTCTCTTTGCAGAAGCCGAGGAACGGGGCGTAGGTCTTGGTTTTTTCCTCAATGTCCTTCTTGCCCGCGTCATCGGCGAGGTCGTCGGCGCCCTTGGCGACCGAGACGATCTTGCGCCCGTCGAACTCGGTGAAGTGCTGGGCGACCCACTCGTCCACCGGGTCGGTCATGTAGAGGACTTCGAAGCCCTTGGCGGTGAAGCCTTCGATCTGCGGACTGGCCTTGGCCACGGCGAGGCTGGGGGCGGTGATGACGTAGATCGCCTTCTGGCCTTCGGGCATGCGGCGGACGTAGTCCTCAAGCCCGGTGGTGGCGGGCTTGGCCTCGGCGCCCTCGGCGGCGGGGGTTTCGGTCCAGGTGGACTTGTAGCGCACGATGCGCGCGATGCGCTCCTTGTGCTCGAAATCGTTGACCAGGCCTTCGCGCAGGGTCGGGCCGAAAGCCGCATCGACCTTGGCGAAAGCGTCCTTGTCCGCCTGCTCATTCGACGTGGCGATGGCCTGCAGATGGTCGAGCAGCTTCTTGACCAGCTGCTTGCGCAGCTTCTTCACCACCTCGTTGTCCTGCAGGATCTCGCGGCTGACGTTCAGCGGCAGATCGTCGCTGTCCACCACGCCCTTGACGCAGCGCAGCCACTCGGGCAGCAGGTCCTTGCAGTCGTCCATGATGAACACGCGGCGGACATAGAGCGAGAGGCCGCGCTTGTCGCGGTCGAACAGGTCCATCGGCTTGCTGCCGGGGATGAACAGCAGCGCGGTGAACGAGAGCGTGCCTTCGACGGTGAAGTGCAGCCGGGTGCCCGGCTCGTCCCACTGCTTGCAGGCGGCGCGGTAGAACTCGGTGTACTGCTCGGCGGTGATCTGGTCCTTGGGCCGGGTCCACAGGGCCTTGCCGGCGTTGACCTGCTCCTGTTCGACGGGCTTGTTGGCCTTCTTGTCCTCGTCGCTCTGATGCTTGGGGAGCATCACCGGATAGGCGACGTAGTCGCTGTACTGCTTGATCAGCTGACGCAGGCGCCAGGTGTCGGCAAACTCGCCGGCGTCCTCACGCAGGTGCAGGGTGATGGTGGTGCCACGGCGCGGGCGTTCGATGCGTTCGGTAGCATAGGTGCCGTCGCCAGCGCTCTCCCAGCGCACGCCATCAGCGGCACTGGCGTGGGCGCTGCGGCTCTCGACCACGACCTTGTCGGCGACCATGAAGGCCGAATAGAAGCCGACGCCGAACTGACCGATGAGGTTGAGGTCGGCGGTGCCCTGCTGCTTGTCCTTCGCCGCCTGAAGAAACGCCTTGGTACCACTCTTCGCGATGGTGCCGAGGTGCTCGATGGCCTCGGCCTCGGTCAGGCCCACGCCATTGTCGGTGAGGGTGATGGTGCGCGCCTCGCTGTCCGCGCCCACCTCGACGCGCAGGTCGCTATCGCCCGCAGTCAAAGCGGCGTTGGTCAGCGATTGGAAGCGCAGCTTGTCGCAGGCGTCGCTGGCATTCGAGATGAGTTCACGCAGGAAGATCTCCTTGTTCGAATACAAGGAATGGATCATCAGGTTGAGGAGCTGCGTGACTT
>JBILDK010000228.1:0-5004 GCA_044352625.1 Planctomycetota bacterium | reverse complement strand
CATCTGAACCTATCGGGCAAGCCTCGTAGGCCCATGCGTAGCAGCCTGCCGTCGCCCCGCGCCAATGAACTCCCGACCATTCCTGGCTGCACGGGCTGCCAGATCTGCGGTGAGGACGCGGTGACAACCTCGTATCGCGCCCGGCGGGGCGATGAGGAGGTGATGATCGACATGCTGCGCGCCGGCAGCGTGACCGACCCGGTGCGCCAGCGCCTGCGCCGGTCTTCCGGCACCATCCGCAGTCTCGACGTGCCGCAGATCCTGCCCTGCATCGATCTCGACGTGGTTGCCGGGCGCACCTACCTGGTCTATCCCTGGCCGGGCGAGGAATCTCTTGCCCAGAGCTGTGTTCCCGGGAGCCCTGCCGATCCCACCCGAGCCATCGACATCATGACCGAGGTCGCGCGCGGGCTCGAAGCCGCCCATGCCCTGAACCTGGTCCATGGTGGGCTGGTGCCACGGCGCATTCACCTTGGTTCGCAAGGGGTGCGCATCGGCGGCCTTGGCTTGGCCCTGGGCCAGGCCCCTGCCCAGGTCGCCGCCACCGATGTGTGCCTTGCCCCGGAGCTGGTGCTCGGGACGGGGATCGACCTCCGCGCTGACGTGCATGCCGCCGGGGTGCTGCTGTGGCGCCTGAGCCTCGGCGCGTGGCCCTGGCGGGTGGCCTCGCCGGCCGACCTCGATGCCTGGGCGCGCAGCGAGCGCCCCGAGGTGGTGGGGAATCTGCCGCCTCATCTGGATGTGGTGCTGCGCAAGGCGGTGGCGCGGCAACGCGACGAGCGCTACGCCAACGCCCAGGAGTTGCGCGAGGACCTCGAGCGCATCGCCCACGGCTTCGCCCCGCTCCATGCCCGGCCGGCCACGGTGCGCCTCCGCCAGGCTGGTGCGGTCACCGTCCATCGCCTGCGCGTGCCCGGTCCACCACCGCCGCTGGTTGAAACCCCCGTGCCTCCTGCCCCGGTTCGTGAACCACGGCGGACCTGGTCCCTGATACTCGTCATTGCCGTGATCACCGCCGTGACCGCAATCATGCTCCTGGTGGTGTCGATGCCTGCGCCCTCCACGCTGCCTGGTACCGCCCTGCCCCCGCCCGCTGCCCCCGAGGTTTCTCATCCCAGTTGGGCCCGTGCTGGTGGCAGCGATGCCGCTGGCACCTGGGCCGAGGCCGTGGTCGGCGGCATCCCCTTCCGCCTGCGCCGCATTCCCGCCGGCACCGCCGGCCTTGGATCCCCTGCCACCGAGGCCGGCCGAAGCGTCGACGAGACCCCGACCCAGGTGGTCCTCACCAAACCCTTCTGGCTGGCCGAGACCGAGCTGACCCAGGAACTGTATCGCGCCGCGGTCGGCACCAATCCCAGTCGCCAGGTCGGGGCGACTCTGCCGGTGGAGAACGTGACCTGGGACGAGGCCCAGGCTGCCTGTGCGCGGATCGCGGCCCTGGTTCCCGGTCTGCGTGCGCGCCTGCCCAGCGAGGCCGAGTGGGAATACGCCTGCCGTGCCGGTACAACCGGTCCGTATGCGCTGGCCCAGCGCGGGTGGGACGACAGCACCAGCGGAGGTCGAGCCCAGCCGGTAGCCCGGCTTCCCGCCAATCCCTGGGGCCTGTTCGACCTCCACGGCAATGTATTGGAGTGGACCGCCGACGCCTACGCGCCCTATCCTACGGCGCTGGCTGCCGACCATCGCGTACCCGAGGGGGTGCAACGCATTGCCCGCGGCGGTTCCTGGGCGATGGGTCCGCTGGCCGCGCGCAGCGCCGCCCGCTTCCGTTTCATGCCTCGCGCCCATCTCGCGTGGCTCGGGCTGCGGCTGGCCGCTGATGACTGAGCGCGAACCTGGGGCATGTGGTCCGGTGGGCGACCACCACGCCGAGACGCTGCTCCTCGATACGGCCCCCACTGATGGCAGCGTCAACGGGATGATCATCGCCCCCGCCTCGTTGCGCTATGCGGTCATCGACGAGTTGGGCCGCGGCGGCATGGGAGCGGTGTATCGTGCCCGTGACCAGGACCTCGGTCGCGAGGTCGCGCTCAAAGTGGCGCGTGGCGCCAACGATCCAACACGCTGCGCACGGTTCCTGGCCGAGGCGCGCATCACCGGCCAACTCCAGCACCCCAACATCGTCCCGGTCCATGGCTGCGGCGTCGATCCCGCCGGGCGACCGTGGTTCAGCATGACCCTGGTGCGCGGTCGCGAGCTGGCCGAGATCCTTGGACGTCGCGCCCAGGACCCCGCCACCGCCAACGATTGGCCGCTGACGCGGTTGGTTGCGGTGCTGGTGCAGGCCTGTCACGGCGTGGCGTTCGCCCACAGCCGGGGGGTGGTGCATCGCGACCTCAAGCCAGCCAATCTCATGCTCGGCAGTTTTGGCGAGGTGCTGGTGATGGATTGGGGCCTGGGCTGCCGCAGCGCCGCCCCAGGTGCCGCGGACGACTCCCCGTGGGACGGTGCTCCCGTCGCCACCCGTGATGGCACCGTGGCCGGAACACCCAGCTACATGCCGCCGGAGCAGGCCCGGGGCGAGCGCGACCGCATCGGGCCGCGCAGCGATGTCTATGCGCTCGGTGCGATTCTCTTCGAGCTGCTGACCGGCGCGCCGCCGCATCGCGGCGACACCGCCACCGAGGTGGTGCGCCAGGCCCAGACCGGGATCATCACCTGGCCGCGCCGCCACGCCGACGGCAGCGCCATCCCGCGCGATCTTGCCGCCGTGGCGCGCCGGGCGCTGCAGGCGAATCCGGCAGACCGCTATGCTTCAGTCGAGGCCCTGCGCGACGACCTCCAGCGCTGGCTTGATCACCGCCCAGTCGAAGCCGCCGCAGGGGGCCTGGCCCTGGCCTTGGGTAAGTTTGTGCGCCGTCACCGGGTGAGTAGCGCTGTGATCGTCGTGGCCCTGTGCACGGTGCTGGTCAGTTTGGCTGCCGGCCTGGTGGTCGGTGACCGCGAGCGGGCCCGCGCCGGTGCAGCCCTTGCCACTGCCGCCGCCGAACGCGCCCGCGCCGACCAGGGTCGCCAGCGCGAGGGCCGGGTTGTCGCGAGCGCCGAACGCCTGGCCCGGACCTCTGACCGGGGCCTGGCGCTGGCCCTTATCGCCCAGGGCGACGCGCTGCTCGCCCGCGGCCAGCGCGCCGCCGCCGCCGGACTGCTCGACCGCGTGCCCGTTGAACAGCGCAGTTGGGTCTGGCATCACCTCCGCCTCGCCACCACCGGCCACGGCGAAAGCGCTGCGGTGGTGGCGGCCGGCGCGACCCTGCTTCCGGCGCCGGGCGGTTTCGTGGCCGCCGAAACGCAGGGTCGTCTGCGCTGGCTGGCACCTGATGGCGCGATCACGCGCAGCAGCGACCAGGGGCGTGCGCTGGCCGCGGTCGGTGGCGATGGGCAGCGCCTCGCCCTGGCCATCGCGGGCGGCGGCGTGCGCGTGCTGTCGGCTGCCGATGGGCGTCCGGTGGCCGAGCACTTTGGTGTGGGCACGGTACACGTGGCCATCCCCGTAGGCGACGGCGTGGTGGTGGGCGACGGCCGCACCCTGCGTCGCCTCGGCGTCGGCGACCTTGGCACCTGGGACGGTGGCCTTCTTGCGGTGCAGGGGTCGGTCACGGCCTATGCCGAGGGCGCCAGCATCGGTCAACTCGACGGCGGCTCGCGGCGCGAGGCCGGGGCACACGTGACCGTGCTGGGTCTCGCCCGCGATGGCCGCACCCTCGCCGCCGCCACCACCACCTCTGTCCGCTGGTGGTCACCGGATTTTCCCACGGGTCTGGTCATACCGGCTGCCGGAGTCGGCGCGCTCGCCCCGGGCAACGGCCTCCTGGTGGCGGCCGAGGCCGACGGGGCCGTGACCTGGTGGGATCCCGAACTCGGCCTGCCGGTGTTGCGCCGCACGCTGCCTGGCCGCGGCATCCCCACGCTGGTGTGGGACGCGGCCGAGGAGGCTCTCGCCGCCTGCGCCGCCGACGGCACCGTGCGCATCTGGCGCCGCTGATCCCGGCATCACCATGTGGCCATGGACCGCGCCACCCTGATCGCCACCGAGGTTGAACGTCGCGGCTGGCATCCCAGCCTGTGCGCCTGGATCACGGATCTGTGCGACGGTCGTCAGGACCGCACCCGTTTGCACTGCTGCAATAGCGGCTGTCTGGTGTGCAAACGCGAGGTTCTGGCGGTGGTGGCGCTGGTCGAGGCGGAGTTCAGCCCGCCGTCCACGCCGCCAGGGCGCGCCGACTGACCTCGGCAAAGCCAATGCCCAGCACCGCAGCAGCGGCGGCCACGTCATCGGCCTCGGGCTTGGCGCGGCACGTACCATCGGGCAGGTGGGCGATCTTGAGCGCAATGACCTGGCCCGCCACCCTGACGCTGACCGCTGAGCGTGGCAGGACCATGCGCTCGACTACCCGCCGCCGCACCCCCAGGCTGGGCGATAGCAGCAGCAGCCGGGTCGCAAGGCGCTCACCATCCGCGAGGCGGGTGATCACGGTCAGGGCGTGGCCGGCGCGGCCCTTTTTCATCACCAGTGGAGCGGCCACCGCATCCAGCGCCCCAGCCGCCAACAGATCCGCCAGCAGCCACGCCAGCTCCTCGCCGGTGATGTCGTCGAGGTGGCAGGTGAGTTCGCTCACCTGATCCCCGCTGGCTGGTGCAGCGGTGGCCGCGCACAGGGTGCAGCGCACCACGTTTACCAACCCCGGGATCACTGTGCTTCCTGCACCATAGCCCACCGCCAGCACCGGCCCCAGGATTGGCCCCGGCGTGCCCGGGGTGGTACCGATGAAGCCATCCGCCAACGCGCACACCAAGGCTGCGCCGGTAGGCGTGGTCAGTTCGCCGGTCTCCCAACCCAAGGCCAACCACGGTGGCCGCGTCCCGGTGCGCGGCGTCGGCGTGGCCAGCATCCGGGCCACAGCCGGTACCGGCACCGGCATGCGCCCATGGGCGCAGCCCACGGTCCCGTGCCCCGGGCGCAGGGGTCCGGCGACGATGCGTTCGACCTCCAGCTGTTCGAGCAGC
>JBILDK010000227.1:0-5026 GCA_044352625.1 Planctomycetota bacterium | reverse complement strand
GGTCCGACCGACGGCGAATGCGCCGTGCGCCCTGGCGGCCCGCTCGGCACGGCGCCATTTGCCGCCACGCTCTCGCTCACCCGACCACTGGGGCAAACTCAGGCCAACCTGGCGAGTTTTGCCTGGAACGGCACCCTTGCCAGCGGCAACCTGACCTGGGAGATCCGTGAATTGGAAGGTTTTTCGGCCCGGCTCAAGGGTCCGGCCCAGGCCCCGGGATTGCGCGGGACGGTGAATGGTGCGCTCAAACTGGTCATCACCCCGGAGACGACCACGGCCACCCTGGAGCGCCTCGACCTGAGCGGCGTGGCGGTGGCGTGGCCGGCTGCCGGCGGGCCCCGGGATCTGGTGCACAGCGTGGATTCCCGGATGCGCGGCGTGCTCACCGTCACCCCGGGCGAACTGCGCGTGCAAGCCGGTGGACACTTGCGCCGCGGGACTCTGATCCTGCCTGGCATTCCGGTCGATCTGGCGGAACGTCGGCCAATCTTCACCGTCCAGGCGCGCATCTCCACCGTGGGCGAACAGCCTGGGAGTGTGACCGTGGACGAGCTGCTGGTGCGGGCGGCGAATGCGGCGGGCGCCCCCGATCCCGAAGGCTTCTCGCTGCAGGTGGCGGGTACGCTTAACCCCCTTGGTGATGGCCGTTTCACCATTCTGGTGGATCAGGCGGACCTCGCTTGGTTGCAGCGCTCTCTACCGCAGCTTGCCGGCGTGGTCACCGGTCGCGCCGCGCTGGTCGGCACCGCCACCTTGGTCACCGGTAGCATTTCACGCATCGTCGGCGAATTGCTGCCGCTGTCGGTCGATCTTAATCTTGGCGGCCGGCTGCGCGCCAGCGGCATCACTGGCGCCATCCGCTTCACTCTCACCCCTCCTCCCCAGCCCGACAAACCATGAGCCTTTCCGCCCTCACCACCGAAACCGAGACCGAGCCCCTGATTGTCGGCGGCCCCGCCTGGATCCTCAAGCATTCCAACGCCTGTCCGGTGTCCTTCGCCGCATTGGAACAGGTGGAAAGCCACCTCGCCGCTTCACCCGGACCGGCCGGAATGATCACGGTGCAGACCCACCGCCCGCTGTCGAACTGGCTGGCCACGCGCCTGGGCTTTGCGCATCAGAGCCCCCAGCTCTTCCTCGTCGCCGGCGGGAAGGTGCTGTGGCAGGCGAGCCATTGGGGGATCACCGTCGAGGCAATGCGGAACGCGGAACGCGGAACGCGGAACGGATAGATCATGCATGTGTTGTATCTGCATGGTTTCGCATCTGGTCCGCTGACCGAGAAGGGCCAGCGCCTGGCGGCGCGGCTTGCCGGGGCCTGCGCCAGCTACGGCATCCCCGATCTTGAGGCCGGCGATTTCACTGGATTGACCATGGAGCGCATCCAGGAGCGCGCCGTCGCCGCGGCGCAGGCGCTGCCCGACGATGGCCAACGGTTGCTGGTGGTGGGGTCGAGCCTGGGTGGATACACGGCGGCGCTGCTCGCCGCCCAGGGGCGCCTGCCGCGGCTCGCGGGGCTGGTGCTGATCGCGCCCGCCATGGGCTTCGTCAGCAGCTTCACCGAGCGCCTCGGCCCGGCGGAGATCGCCGCGTGGCGGGCCGCAGGCACCAAGCCGTTCTGGCATCACGGCGCCCAGACCGAGGTGCCCTTGGGCCGCGGTTTCCTCGATAGCTGCGTGGGCCTGCCCGACCAGCCCGGCGCCCCTGGCGTGCCGGTGGCGCTGGTCCACGGCCGTCAGGACGAGACCGTCGACCACCAGGCGAGCGTGGCCTATGCCCTGGCCCATGCCGGCGTCGAGCTGCACCTGGTGGAAGGCGATCACCGCCTGACCGAGCCGCGCCACGAGGATCTGATCGCCTGGTGCGCGCGGGACCTGATCGCGCGTACGGCGGGATGAGCGCGATGGTCGGGCGCTTTGCGCCCTCGGCCACCGGACCGGCCCATCCTGGCACGTTGCTCGCCGGGTTGCTGGCGTGGCTCGACATCCGCGCGGTTGGTGGGCGCATCGTGCTGCGTCTCGAAGATCTCGACCCGGAACGCTGCACGCCGGCCAAGAGCGCCGCGTTGATCGCCCAGCTCGCCTGGTTCGGACTCGAATTCGATGTCATCGAACACCAATCGGCCAATGGCGCGCGGCACGCCGCCGCCCTCGACCGGCTGGCCGCCGCCGGCTGGTTGTATCCCTGCGCCATGAGCCGCGCCGAGCTGGCCGCCATCGGGCGGCGCGCCCCGGATGGTTCGATGGCCTATGACAATCGCGGGCGCGGTACGGCGTTGCCGGTGGGCGGATGGCGCGCGGCGAGCGTACCGCTGCGCGCGTGGCTGCCTGATGGGGTCATCGACCTGGGCGGCCCGGACCTGCGCCAGGATCCCGCCGCGGTCATGGGCGACCCGGTGGTGCGTCGTCGCGATGGCGCGGTGGCCTACCAGCTCGCCTGCGTGGTGGACGATGCGGCCAGCGGCGTGACTCGGGTGGTGCGCGGCCGGGATATCGCCCCCTCGACCGCGACCCAGGTGGCGCTGCAGCAACGTCTGGGGCTGCCCACGCCGACGTATCGGCACCACGCGCTGCTGCTGGAGGTCGGCGCCGGCCGCAAGCTGTCGAAATTCCACGGTGCAGTGGGCGTACCGGAACTGCAACGGCATTACACGCCCGAAGCGCTGTGCGGCCTGCTCGCCCACCTCATTGGCCTGCGCCACAATGCGGCGCCGTGTCGTCCCTGCGAGCTGGTCGCAGAGTTCCATTGGAACCGCGTGCGCCGCGACGATGTGGCGCTGCACTGGACCGGCAGCGCGCTGGTCCCTGGGAGCGCGGCCTACCCGGCCGCGCTCCCAGGGTTTGCCTGGCTGACCCCACCGGAGCCGGCGGCGATTGCGGTGGTGGAACTGCCGGCGCTGAGCTGTCTTGATCGACCGCTGCCCGAGGCTGGCCGGGCCCGCTTCGCCCGGCTTATGGCGCGGGATGGCACGGTGGTGGACGAGGTCATCGCCTGCCGCACGTCTGTTGACCAATTGGAATTGCACGTCCACGGCGGTGCCGGGGTCCGCGCGGCGGTGAGCGCGTGTCTGGGAGGCTGGGGCTTGGGTGAACGCGGAACGCGCAACGTGGAACGCGCAACGCTGTGGACGCGTCTGGCCGCGGCGGCGCATCCGGCGGCGGTGGAGCTGCTGCTGGCGGGCGAAGTGCCGGTCAGCGCGGAACGCTTCCTGTTCCGCCAGCCGGTAGTGCTGATCTGCGGGCCGGCAAACGCGGGCAAGAGCACGCTGCTCAATGCCTGGTGCGGCCGCGATCGCGCGCTGGTGGCCGACCTGCCGGGCACCACCCGCGACCTGGTGGCGGCTGAGGCCCTGACCTGGGGCTGGCGGTTGCGCCTGATCGATTCCGCTGGCGAACGCGCCACCGGCGATGCGCTGGAACAGGCCGGGCAAGACTTGGCCCGCGCCGCCCGCGCCCGCGCCGATGCCGTGGTGTATCTGCTGCCACCTGAGGGCGGTTCGCCCCAGGAGGGCGATATCGTGGTCACGGCCCAGGCTGATCGCGGCGGCCACGGCGACCTGCCCTGGTCGATTCACGGTCTTCCAGGCCGCACCGCCACCACGCTGCTCGCGGAGGTGCAACGCGCGGTGCTGGAGCGTCTGGGTCTCAGCTAGAGCCCGTATTCGGCGCGCAGCCACGCGAGCACCGGCGCGCGAGCCGGGTAGATCTCGTCGAGCGGAATGCCCTGGGCGGCGGCGGGGCGCAAATCGCGCACCGCGGCGGGGATCTTGGCCTCGTCCACGGGGCCGAGCGGGATCTGGCGCGCGGGACCGTTGGCGAGCTGTTCCTCGGTGGCGGCGGCGAGCAGGAAGTCGGCAAGCTGCCGGGCCACCTCAGGCCGGCGGGATCCCGCCACCACCGCCACGGTGTTGGGAATGACGATGGTGGGCGCGGCGGGATTCTCGGCCCCATCGCCGCCGACCAGCCACACCCGGGCTGGCCGCATGCGCACCGGCTTGCCCGCATCGAGCAAGCCGAAGGCATCGTCGGTATCGGTCAGGCCCCAAGCCACGCTGCCCTCGCCCACCAGCTTGGCGACCAGGCCGTTGCCATCGACCTCGCGCAGGCCCTTGGCACGCAGCGCGGCATGCCACGCCTTCACCGCGTCACCACCGAAGCGTGCCCACAAGGCGCAGTAGTGCGTCAGGGTGGTGCCGTACATCGGTTTGGCGACCGAACCCTTGGCCGGATCACGCAGCAGTTCGCCCTGGAGTCCATGGTCGGCCTCGACGCGCAGCCGCGCCGCAAAGCCGGTCCAGCGGCCCTGAGGATCGCGAAAGCGTTCGGGGATCCGGGCCCAGCCCGGCCCCTTGTGCTCGGCCAATACGCCCTCGTCCGCCAGCGCCATGGTGCCCAGCTGTTCGTTGTTCCAAAACACGTCGGCCTGGGGAGCGGTCTTCTCGCTGCGCAGGCGCTCGACCAGACCGAGAGACTTGGTGGCCTCGCTGTCGAGCACCATTGCCACGTGAATGCCGGTCTCGGCGGTGAAGCGCCGGATCACCGCATCGGCGAACACCGCGTCGTGGGCGCAATACAACACCACCGACTGGGGCGGCTTGCTGAACACGAACTGCCACACCACGAGCAAGACGACGAGGGAGCCGAGGATGAGGGCGAGTTTTTTCATGAGGAAGGGTGGTTGGTAGTTGGTGGTTGGTGGTTGGTGGTCCGGAAGGCCTCGGGCACAAAGGCCGCATCCGAGGCCTCGTCCACCGCGATGCCAATCTGGAAGCGCATGGTCTCGGCGGCCACCGGCGGGCGCCAGTCGCGCAGGCAGGCGGCGAGGGCGGCGTCGGGCGCGAGGCCCTCGACCCGGTGCACGCGATAGGCCTTCACCGCGATGGCCTCGGCCGCGCCCGGAGTCAGCCACAGCGGCACGCTGATCCCTGCGGGGGCCTCCGCCGGCAGGTCGAGCCCACGGCGCTTGCACAGGGCACGGATCAAAGCCCAGCTTTCGGCTTCGGTGGCCGTTGGCAGCAGCGGGATCT
>JBILDK010000226.1:0-5046 GCA_044352625.1 Planctomycetota bacterium | reverse complement strand
AGAGGTCGGCGTGAGCCGCCCCGAGGTTCAATAACGGTCCGCCGGGCGAGGATGCCCCTACTCAACCTGCCTGGGCAATGCTTGTCCATGGTGGCGCATGATGGCGCTACTCCGGCTACAAGGTTCATCCCAAATAGCGCACTTCCCCGGTCGTAGCACGACGGGTTAACCTGCCTGTCGCAATTGGTTGGTGGTGGGTAGTGGGTGGAGAACAGCCTCGTGCAGCGCCATAGAACTGCACCCTGCTCGGTGGACAGGGCGGACGGCTGCCTACCACGAACTGCGTTATTGAGGCTGAAAACACCGCACCCCTCCAGGCAAGGCCTGGAGGGGTGCGGTGCGCTATCAATTACCGAGTCGTTCAGCGCGCCTTGGCGGCCTTGAGGGGCTTCTTGGCGGGCTTGGCAACCTTGGCGACCTTGGCCTTGACCACCTTGGCGGGCTTGGCCTTGAGCGCGGCGCGCTTGTTCTCGATCACCGCCTGGGCGGCAGCGAGGCGAGCGATGGGCACGCGGTAGGGCGAGCACGAGACGTAGTCCATGCCAGCGTTGTGGCAGAACTTGACGGACTTGGCTTCGCCGCCGTGTTCGCCACAGATGCCGACCTTGAGGCCCTTGCGGGTCTGACGGCCCTTCTCGATGGCCATCTTGACCAGCATGCCGACACCGCTCTGGTCGAGGGACTGGAAGGGGTCATCCTTGAAGATGGCCTTGCCGCCGTCCTTCTCGCTCATCACGTAGTCGGGCAGGAAGCGCCCGGCGTCGTCACGGCTCAGGCCCAGGGTCATCTGGGTCAGGTCGTTGGTGCCGCAGCTGAAGAACTCGGCTTCTTCAGCGATCTCGTTCGCCAGCAGGGCGGCGCGCGGGATCTCGATCATGGTGCCGACCATGTACTGCACGTTCTTCTTGGCGCCGGCAGCCTCGATCAGCTTGTCGGCCACGGCCTTGGCCTGGACCTTGAGGATCTTGAATTCCTTCTTGTCGATGACCAAGGGGATCATGATCTCGGGCAGGACTTTGACGCCCTTCTTGGCCACGTTGATGGCGGCCTCGATGATCGCCGTCACCTGCATATCCAGGATCTCAGGATAGGTGATGGTCAGGCGGCAACCGCGGTGGCCGAGCATGGGGTTCGACTCATGCAGCTGCTCGCAGCGGTGGGTGATCTTCTCGGCGCTCATGCCGGTGACCGCCGAGAGCTTGGCCACGCCGGCCGCGTCCTTGGGGGTGAACTCGTGCAGGGGCGGGTCGATCAGGCGGATGGTGACGGGCTTGCCGCTCATCGCGGTGAAGATCCCTTCGAAGTCCGCGCGCTGGAAGGGCAGGAGGCGGTTGAGGGCCTTCTTGCGGGCTTCGAGCGACTCGGCGACGATCATCTCCTGGATGGCCAGGCGACGCTCCTCGGTGTCGAAGAACATGTGCTCGGTGCGGCACAGGCCGATGCCTTCGGCGCCCAGCTCGAGAGCCTTCTTGCTGTCGTAGGGCGTGTCGGCGTTGGTGCGGATCTTGAGCGTGCGGATCTCGTCGCACCACTTGAGCAGGGTGCGGAACTCGTCGGTCTGCTCGGGCTTCTTCAGCGGCATGGCGCTGGCGAAGAACTCGCCGGTGGTGCCGTTGAGGGTGATCTCGTCGCCGGCTTTCACCGTCTTGCCGTTGACCACGAACACCTGCTTGTCGTAGTCGATGTTGATCGACTCGGCGCCAACGATGCAGCACTTGCCCCAGCCACGGGCCACGACGGCCGCGTGCGAGGTCTTGCCACCGGTGGCGGTCAGGATGCCGACGGCGGCGTGCATGCCACCGACGTCCTCAGGCGAGGTCTCCTTGCGCACCAGGATGGTGTTGACGCCCTTGGCGGCGGCGGCCTCGGCGGCAGCGGCGGTGAAGACCACCTTGCCCGCAGCGGCGCCGGGGACGGCGTCGATGCCCTTGCCCAGGCTCAGTTCCTTGAGCTTGGCCGGGCCGACGGTCTGCGCGTCGATGACCGGGTAGAACACGCCTTCGATCTGCTCGGGGGTGATGCGGCTGACGGCTTCTTCCTTGGTGATGAGCTTCTCTTTCACCATGTCGACGGCGATCTTGAACGCCGCCTGGGGCAGACGCTTGCCGGTGCGGCACTGCAGCATGTACAGCTTCTCGTCTTCGACCGTGAACTCGAGATCCTGCATCTCGGTGTAGTAGGCTTCCAGGGTCTTGCGCACCTGGTTGAGCTGCTTCCAGGCCTTGGGCAGGTGCTTGCCGAGATCAGACAGCTTGAGCGGGGTGCGGATGCCGGCGACGACGTCCTCGCCCTGGGCGTTGATCAGGCAGTCGCCGTAGAACTCGTTGGCGCCGCTGTTGGGGTCGCGGGTGAAGCAGACGCCGGTGCCCGAGGTGTCACCCTTGTTGCCGAACACCATCTGGACCACGTTGACCGCGGTGCCGATGAGGTCGGTGATCTTCTCGACGCGGCGATAGGTGACCGACTTCTCGGCCTCCCAGGAACCGAACACGGCGGCGATGGCGCCCCACAGCTGCTTGACCGCATCCTGGGGGAAGTCGTCGCCCTTCTGCTTCTTGTAGAACGCCTTGAACTGGGCGCACAGCTCCTTGAGCTGGGCCGCATTCAGGTCGGTGTCGTTCTTGACGCCGGCGTCATGCTTCATCTTGTGCAGCATGTCTTCCATGTGCTCTTTGGAGAGGCCCATGGCGGTGGTCGAGTACATCTGGATGAAGCGGCGGTAGCTGTCGTAGGCGAAGCGGGCGTTGCCGGTCTTGGTGGCCAGGCCCTCGACGCTGATGTCGTTCAGGCCGAGGTTGAGGATGGTCTCAAGCATGCCGGGCATCGAGCGCGCGGCGCCGGAGCGCACGGACACGAGCAGCGGATCCTTGGCGTCGCCGAACTTCTTGCCGGCGTCCTTCTCGAGGCGCTTGACCGCATCGGCCACTTCCTTGTCGAGTCCCTTGGGCATCTTCTTGCCCAGGGTGTAGAACTCGGCGCAGGTGGGGATGGTGATGGTGAAGCCGGCGGGGACGGGGAGACCGATCGAGGTCATCTCCATCAGGCCAACGCCCTTGCCACCAAGGAGGTCCTTGGTCAGTTCGTGCTTCTTGGCATCAGCTTTACCGCTGCCGTAGGAGTAGACGTGCTTGGTCGCCATGGGATGCGTTCCTGTTGAGGAGGTTCTGCGGGCGCATGTGAGGTTGCGCCCATCGGGGATTTTGCGGACGGGAACCCTAGGGGGTTGGCGATGGCGGTCAATCGCCAGCTCCGCCGGATTCGCCGTGAGTCTCGTGCTTGGAGGAAAATTTACCCTGCTTTTTTGCGTAAATCAGGGCAGTTTCACGGTCACCGACCACACCCGCAAGCTGGGCGTCCTCCACCGCGCGCAGGATCCGACCCACCTCGGGGCCTCGGGGGACGCCCATGCCCAGCAGGTCGGCCGCGCAAACCCACGGTTGAAAGGGTCCGCGGTCGTGCGCGGCGGTGAATGCCTCAGCAAACGCACTCGCCGTGGCCGGGTCTGCGCTCAGGTCGAGGTAACGCGCCAGCATCGCTGCACGGGGTTCGCAGCGCAGCAGCCGTTGCGCCGGGGCCGCAGCGAGATCGGCGCCCCACGTGCGCCGCGCGCGACTATCTGCTAACCACTGCGCATCGCATACCACTCGCCGCGGCAGCGGCTGGGTCGTCAGCCAAGCGCCGGCGGGTGCTCCCGGGTCCAGCCACAGCGCTAAACGCACTGCTTCCTCATCTCCTGGGACCAGGTCAACCATGCGTGGCAAAGCCGTCACGCCCGCGAGCGTCGGAAAACATTCGGCGAGGTGGCCGCTGGTGATCATCAGCTGTGCCCATGCGTGGGCCTGGCTGCCGCCCGGGGCGAGGGCCTTGCGCCATTCTTCCCACACCCGTTCTCCCGACAGGCCGATGACCGGGGTTGACTGCACCGCCGCCCAGGTCGCTGGATCCCAGGTCATATTGAGATGAGCCGCGAAGCGCAAACCACGCAACACGCGCAAGCGATCCTCGCGCAAACGCGCATGAGCATCCCCCACCGCGCGCAGACAGCGTGCGTGCAGGTCGGCGAGCCCACCGACATGGTCGTGGATCTGGCCATCCTCCGGATCGACCAGCAACGCGTTGATGGTGAAATCCCGGCGCTGCACGTCCTCTGCTGCGCTGGCGAAGCGTATCGCGCTGGGTCGGCGGCCATCGACATAACAGTCATCGGCGCGGAACGTGGCCACCTCGACCTGGCCGCCATCCGTGGTGGGAATGATGATGACACCAAAGGCGCGGCCCACGGCGATGGTGCGCGGGAACATGGCCTCGACCACCTCGGGCCGGGCGGCGGTGGCCACGTCGATATCGGTCACCGGACGACCCAACAGGAGATCGCGTACCGCGCCCCCGGCGATGTAGGTATCGTAGCCGGATTGCTGAAGCGTCGTGATGATGGTTCTGGCTGCGACCCAGATACCGTCGCGGGGAACCGCGACCGTTGCCATCAGCCGGGCAGGCTGATGGGCATGATCAGGTAGGTCACGCCGGGTTCACGCATCACCAGGCCGCGCGATATCTCGATATCGATGCGGTCCTTTGACCACACCTTGAGCACGTCGCTGAGATACTGGGCATTCAGTCCGAGTTTACACGTTAGACCGTTGTAATCACAGGCCACGGGGATGCGTACGCTGCCATTGGTGTAGTTGAGGTTCGAAAAAACGGCTTTGCCGGCCTCCAAGGCCATGACGATACCGCGGCTGGTTTGGTTCGTCATCAACGCCGCGCGGCGCACGGCGCTGGCTAGTTCGCCGGCCGAGAAGGTCACCTGTCCGGTGCTTTGAGCAGCCAGTGCACCCTGATAATTGGGAAACGCCCCTTCAACCAGCCTGCTGGTCAATTCTATCTGCAGACCATTTTCAATCGCCAAGCGGATAAACACCAGTTTTCCTGCAAAAGCAAATTCGATAACCGGCGGTTTGGCCCCACCCATGATTCTTTGCAGGTGGCTTATGGCGATTGCTGGGATCACTGCTACCAATTCCGGATCGGTCTCGGTCAACCGGA
>JBILDK010000016.1:0-16115 GCA_044352625.1 Planctomycetota bacterium | reverse complement strand
TTCCGGATCGTTGGCGTGTTGGGTGCGCTGGAGCGCATGCAGGCTGGTGCTGTGGCGGCTTGCGCCATGCGCCGTGCTCGCTCCGGGATGGCAGGTCGCGCAGGCGGCATCGCCGACGTAGCGCCCACTTGCCGCACCCAGCGCGGTCATGCCCGCGAAACGCGGATCGTCGTCGATGCCGAGACCGCCCACCGCGAGTTGATAGGCAACCGCCTCTGCGCGCACCTCAGGGTGCTCGCCCGCCGCATCATCCGCCAGGGTGAAGGCGCACGCCGCGCCACCCCAGGGCCACCAGCCCACGGTCTTGCCCTCATTGGCCGCGAACACGATGCGCGTGGGCCCCACCGCGAGCGGCGACTGGCTGGGTTGCTGCACCGCGCCGCCCACCACCAGGGCCAGGCCCGGCACCTCGCGCGCAAGCTGTTCGAGACCAGCCACGTCGCAATCCGCCATCACCACCACCTGCGCCCCGCCCGCCGCCGCCACGATGCCCTGCAAGGCCACGGCCGGATCGCTGGCGCTCCAACCCGGACCAGTCGCACCGGCCGGGGCCACCGCCGTCACCAGCAGCTCGCGCCCGCCGCGCTGCATGCGCAGCGCTGGCTGCACGCCGGGCAGGTTGGCGCACACCAGGCGCGGATCCGCCAGCTCCTGCATGATCGCCGCGCCCAGGCGCACCTCGGCTGCGCCCAGGGCGATGGCGTCGATGCCCGCCGCAGCGCAACCACGCAGGTAATGCCGCGCGCGCAGGCGCTGATACGCCGCCGCGCCGCCGCTCCAGCCGCCAAGTTCCAGACGCAGGCTGCGCGCCGCCGGCACCCGGGCGAGGATCGCGGCGCGTCGGGTCAGGCCGCCATTCACCCCCGCCGCGCAGCCACAGGGTTCGAGTCTGGCCCCGCCGTGGGCGCCCCAGGCCACCACCAGCGCGGCATCCTTCACGATGGCCGGCGCGGTGGTGGCGACATCCTCACTACGCGATGGAACCGGCGCCGGGTCATCACCGCATCCCACGAGCAGCAACAGCACCAACAGGCCGGCGCGCATCACCCTCACTCCACCAGAGCGTAGGCCAGGGCGTCGGCGACGATCTCTTCCGCCTGCCGCACCTCGTTGCCGCCGCAGCAGCAGCAGCCCTGGGTGTGAGCGGTGTCATTGAGGCCCTCGGGCGAGAACAGCACGGTCAGCCGGCCGTCGCGTTCGACGCCCTCGAAACGCGCGCTGCCGCCGTGGCTCAAGCTGAAATCGGTGATGGTGAACAGGGTGCGGAACAGCGCATGATCGCGCGGCACCTCGCGCAGAGCCTCGGCGCCGAACAGTTCGCGCATCTCACTCCGAAAGCTCGCCTGCCACGGCTGCGACGAACAGCCCGCGCTCGCCAGCAGGAAGCCCCCGCCATCGAGCCAGCGCTTGAGGTTGACGCGCTCGTCGCCGGTGAGGGTGAAGGCCTCCTGCCCGTTCATGATCACGAAGGGCACCGCGTCGAGCTCGGCGCGGCTGGCGAGGTGCACGATGCGGAAGCGTTTTTCGGTCGGGATCCCACCCTCGGTCTCGACCGTGGTCAAGAAGCGGTCGCTGAAACACACCGAGGTCTTGTCGCCGGCATACACCACATTGCCGACCACCGCCCGGCGTTCAGCCGCACCGAGCGCGGTCAGCAGCAGCACCAGGAACAGGCTGCTCAACACGTTATTTGCCATGGGATGGTTCCTCGCTGGTGAGCCGACGCAGGTAATCGCCGACCAAGTCCGCTTCCTTCCGGTCCAGACGCACCCGTTCGGTCGCCGTGGTGGTGCGCACGCCCCGGGCATAGCCGGCGGCGGCGGTGCCCACCCGGCCATCACCCGCGGCAGCGATGGCCGCCACCCCGGGACCGTCGCGGTCGCCGATGCGCCCGCCGAGATCGCCAAGGGCCTCGGGCCCCACCAGATCGAGGCCTTCCATCAGGTAGCTGCCGCCCTGGTCATCGCCGCCGTAGCCGAGCATCATGCCCAGGCCGCCGTCTCCGGCGCCGCCCGCACCCCAGCCGCCCACACCAAAGCCCAGGCCCAGACCCATGGCGTCGTCGGCGGATCCGGGTCGGCACCACGAAAAGCTGAGTCCGGCCCCGGCGCAGGCGCCGCCCTGGCAGCGGCTGGCGGCGGGCAGCAGGGCAAGCAGCCGATCCCGGGCGGCGGCAGCGAGGCGGTGCGCGGTGGCGCCGTCACCGGCCCGCGCAGCGGTGGCGGCGCGGCGTTTGAGGTCCGCCACTTCGCCATCGCCCAGGGCCTTGGCCAGGGCGTCGAGCTGTTCGGCTGGCTGCGGCTGCTCCCGGCGCAGCCGCTCGGCCACCTCGCGGGCGAGATCTGGCCACGCCTCGACGGCGCCAGCCAAGCCGTCCTCCTGCTCGGCCAACTCGCGCAGGCGCACGCGGTCGACATCGTTGGCGCGGCGATGGTCCGCCAGGGGCGCGAGGCGCGCGACCGTGTTCTGCTCGGCATCGGCCAATTGTTTGAGGCGCGCCGCGAGCCCGTTGGCCTTGGCCAATTCAGTCAATTGGGCGAGGTCCTTGCCCATGCGCGCCCCGCGCTTGCGGGTCGGTAGCCGGTCCGGATCGCCGGCCTTGGCGGCGGCGGCCAGTTCGTCGGCGGCAGCAGCCAATTCGTCCTGGATGTCGTGTTCGATGGCGAACAACGGTTTGTCGCGGCGCAGGGCCTTCACCGCTGCTGATAGGGCGGCGGCGCGCTGCGCCAATGCGGCGAGACGGCGATCGAGTTCTGCATCGCGGGGCTGACCGCGCAGAGCCTCGGCCTCGACTTCAAGCTCACGCAGGTTGCGCACCACGTTGCCGTATTTGCGTTCCAGCGCATCCACTGACAAGCGGCGACGCACGCTGCGGTTGTATTCCTCGTCGCTGATCACGCGCACATTGCGCCCGGCCCAGGCCGAGGGCTGACCGGGTTTCTCCTCGTGGATCGTGGGCGAGCTGTCGCGCACCAGCAGGCCGAGGCTCATCACGTCGCCCGGGCGCAGGCCCAACGCGGCCAGATCGAGCACCCGTTCCTCGTCCCAGCGGCGGCCGCTGGTCAACGCCCGGCGCAGCGCCGGAGCCTCCAGGCCGTTCATCCCGCTGACCGTCACGGCCTCGACCAAGCCCAGGTCGTCCTCGGCGCTGATGGCCAGGGGCAGGCGCGCATTGCTGGTGGCGAGCGTATCGTGGCTGGGCTTGGTGATCGCGGCCCGTGGCGGGGCATCCGCGCGCACGCTGATCCGGGCCACCAGCAGCGGCTCGCCGCGAATGCCGTCGGCCGCCTCGCCCGCGAGATGCACCAGGCCCGGTTCGCCGGGGATGCGCACCGCGCCCCCTTCCAACGGAATCCGGCGGGCCTCGGCCCCACTGCCCAGGATCACCGCGACCAGCGGACGATTGGCCTGGGGCATCAGCACCAGTTCTGATCCGGGCAGCGCGGAGAAGGTCGCAACGGTCTCTAACCTCCAAGCCTGGGTCTCGGGCGACAGCCGCGACCACGCCGGCGCGTTCAGCGTCAGGGTCAAAGCGCTCAGCACCGGCACTGGATCCACGGCGATGCGCTGGCGCGTGGTACGCGTGCCACCGGCCTCGACCCACACCGTCGCATCCGTTGCCACCGCTGCGAGTTCGCCAGCCCACTGCCCGCCGCCGAGCGGGAACAGCGGCACGGAGACACCCGCGCCGCGCAGCAGTGGCGTGCCCGACCCTGGCCCGGCCACCGCCACCACCACCCGCGCCGCCGCCCCGGCGCGCACCCGCGCTGGCACCTCGACCCAGGTCAACGTGGTGCGCGACCAGGCCGGATGATCGCCGGTGGGATCGCTCCAGCGCTGCCACACCGTACGCGCCAGGCCCGGCACCAGCGCCGCGACCACGGCCATGCAGGCAAGTCCGGCGACGGCGGCGAACAGCGGCCCGCGCCAGCGGCCCGGCGGCAACCCGCGCACCACCTGGCCGGCATCGACCGCACCAGCGATGGCTGCGGCCCCGGCGGCGGCGAGCGGGCCGGGCATGGCCGCGAGTTCGCACGCGGCGGTGAGGCGGCGGTCGCGGTCCGCCAGGGCGGCCTCGGCCAAGCGCGCGGCGGTAGCCGCATCCGGCCGCTGGCGGGTCCAGCGCCACGCGACCCAGGCCACCGCCACTGCCGGCACCAGCGGCAGCAACGGTCGCCACGTCTGACGCACCCCATCGCCCAGGGCGAACAGCGCATCCGCGGCCCCGGCAGCCAGCGCGGTCGCCACTGCGAGCGCAACCACCTGGGCGCAGCGCGTCAGCCGGCGGCGACGCGCGGTCACCTCCGCAGTGCGCTGCAAGACCTGATTGAGCGGTTCACACGACGCCATGGCGCCTCCGTCGTTGCCACCATTCCCAGCCGAGCAGCGCCGCGAGCAGCGGCATCCACCACCACCAAGCGGTGGCCAAGGCGAAGCGTTCCGGGGCCGCAGCCCCCAGGTCGGCGCGGCGCGCCAGGGCCGCGCCCAGGGCCGCCGCTTGGGCGGGATCCGCGACACTGCCGCCGGTGGTGGTGGCGAGCCGTGCCAAGCGCGCATCGTCCCGCGCATCGTCCACCACTTCGCGCACATCCTCTTCGACCACGATGGTGAGCGTGGCGGAATCGGCGGCGATGGCCCAGCGGCCGGTCTGATCCAGCGTCACGGTGGCCGCGCCACCACGCACCACGAGGTCGCCGGCCGTGCCATCAGGCGCCGTGACGCGCACCATCGCCACCCCTTCCGCCACCGCGAGCCGCGCCACCGCGCCCCGGCGGTAGCGGTCGCGGTCGGCGTTCAGGGCCCCGCCGCCGCCAGGCGCGAGCGCCTTGGCGAGTTGCCGCCACAGGCGCTCCGCCAGCACGGGATCAGCCTGATGCCAACGCCACCAGCCACTGGCGGCGACGCTGGCGGTGCGCGCCGCGCCGTGCCGGCCAGCCACCAGCAAGGGATGTTCGTTGCTGCCCAACACCACCTCGGCGAGCGGACGCAGGCCACCGTGATCAGCGACTTCCAGGCCAGGCATTTTTGCCAGCGCCGCCGCCTCACCCAGGGCGAAACGCCCGGCGGCGGGACCGGCGCTGGCGGTGGCCTCGCGACTGCGCGGGGCGTCGCGCCACAGCAGCGGATCGAACGCTGCGCCCGGATCGTCGGCAGGACGCCAGCCGCCGAGCAGCAGCAGGCCCGCGCCGCGTTCCAAGGCTGCGGTCAGCGCCGTGCGTCCAGCGGCGTCGAGCACGCGCTCGCTCGCCACCCCGAGTACCACCAGGTCGGCGGTGGCCAGGGAGGTCGCCACCGGCGGGGCCGTCTCGCCGGCCACGGGACCCGCCGCCAGGGTGCGTTCACCCAGGCGCTGATAGGTGCTCACCGCCAACTGGCGGTCGCGACGCCAGGCACGCACCGCCGCTGCGGTGTCGAACCAGGGCTGACCTTCGATGACCACCAGATTGAGCCGGCGATCCACCACCGGGATGACCAGTTCGGCGCGATTGTCGGCGGCGGTGATCTCCTCGGGCAACGCATCGAGCCGTGCCGTGATGGCGAAAGTCCCGGCGCGCGCGCCAGCGGGTCGGGTGACGGTGACCCGCAACTCGGCGGCAAGCGTCACGGTGCGTTCCTCGTCCCCCAGGTGCAGACGTGCCTGGCGTCCGTGCAACGCCGGGCTGGCGCTGATCGTCGCAGTGATCGCCAGGTCCTGGCCGATGAAGGCGCTGGGGCTGGGGGCATCGAGGCGCACCGCCGCATTCGCCGCCGGGTCGGTCGAGCCCACGCCGAGGCAGCTCACCGGCACGCCGGCCGCCGCGAAGCGCTCTGCGACCGCTCCAGACCCACGGTCGGCACCATCGCTCGCCAGCACCACCGCCGCCGGGCGGCCGGCGAGCAGTTCGCCCAGGGCATCGAGATCGGTGCCGCCGCTGCCGGGGCTGCGCCAGCCAGGAACCACAGCCGTATCCACCGCCCAGCGTTCGACCCGCCACGCCGGGCCCGCACCAGCGGCCACCGCCGCGAGAGCGGCCTCGGCGGCTGCGGCGCGGGTGCGGTCTTCGCCCGCATCGCTGCGCGCCATGCTCGCGCTCGCATCCAGCACCAGCGCCAACACTGGCGGATCCGTCACCACCGTCGGGCGCACCAGCTCGGGACCGGCCAGCAGCAGCGCCAGCAACAGCAGACCCAGGGCCCGGGGCAGCGCCGGACCGCCGCCACGGCGATAGGCCCACACCGCCGCCGCCACGGCGAACAGCACCGCCGGCAGCACCACGGCCGCAGGCAACAGTGGGGACCAGCCGATCATCGCCGCACCCCGCCCGCGAGGAGCATTTCAATGCCCAGGATGAGCAGCGCCGCCACTATCAGCCACGGCCACAGAGGCGCCCCGCCGGCCAGGGCGGCGGCGTCGCCCGCGCGGGTGGACTCCAGGCTCATGAGGCGCGGATCGAACGGACGCAGATCGCTCTCGCGCCCTGGCACCACGGCGGCGAAGGCCGCACCCGTGGCATCGCGCCACAGCCCCGGCGCATCGGGACGCTCGACGCCGCGCCCGCTCGCGTCGGTGCAGCCGCCGGGCACCACGCTGCCGCAGGCCACCGCCGGATCGCTCCCGCCGCCACCAGCCAGGACCGTCGGCAGGGCCGCGCAGAGCAACGGCCACAGTTCGATCGACGCCAGGCTGGAAGACGCCGCATCGCTGCCCACATTGAGTTGCAGCCAGCGGCCCGCGCCCACCGGGCGTTCGGCGCAGGCAATGGTGCCATCAGACCACGCGGCGAGCACCGCCGCATCCGCCGCCTGGGGCGTCGGGGTCAGGAACACGCGGTAGGCGCGTAGCGGCGCGAGCAGCGCCTCGCGCCCTGCGCAAGCGGCGAACAGCGGATGGTCGAGCTTGGCCTGGCCCAGGCCCAGACCCGCGCCGCCCTGTTCGCCCAAGTCGAGACGCTTGCCCAGCGCCACCGGCGGCACCACCCCGGTTGGGACAATGGCGGCGTCGCCGGGTGCGGCGGCGATCTGCAGCCAGGTGCCACCCGCCGTCATCCACGGACCAATGGCCGCAGCCGCCGCCGCGCTTTCGCGCACCCCGGCGGTGGCGCACAGGACCGCGCCATCGAGCGCCGCCGCCAGGCCCGCCGCATCGCTGACCCGCACGCGAAAGCCCGCCGCTGCCAGACCCGCCGCCAGCGGACGCAGCGCTCCGCGCGGATCATCGCGCCCGCCATCGCCCGCCACCACCGCCACCAGGGCCTCGCGCACCGCGAGCACAGCGGCACGCTGATCGTCGGCCGCGAACACATCGCCGCCGGGCAGGCTGGCACTGATGACCAGGCTGCCGCTGCCGGTGGGCGTGTAGATGGAGCTGACCGTGGCCACGCCGCCTGCGGCCACGGTGCACGGCAGCGAGCGCACGTCGCTGCCCAGGCGCAGAGTCAGGGCCACGCTGCGCTCGGCCGGGCCGCTATTGGCCACGCGCACGGTGATGGTCAGCGGACGCTCCGCCACCGGCCGGGCGGGATCGGCCAGAATCGCGGTGATGCCGCAATTATCCGGCATCGCGCCCGGCCCCGGACCCGCATCCACCAGGCGCAGGCGCACCCCCGGCGGCAAGGCTGCGGGATCCACGCCGCCCAGGCTGCTGCGCGCCAGATCGGAGACGAATGCGAGATCCCCGCCGGCCGGCAGCAGCGCCACCGCCGCCGCAACCGCCGCCGCCGGGGCGCCATCGCTGGCTCCGGGGGCGGTTTCGGCAAACAGCGCCAGGGCATCGCCGGCATTGGGCACTACCGCGTTGCCGCTGCGCCGGGGCACGGCCCCCGCCACCACCGCCGCCACCGGGCGGCCGCCGGCCCCGCGCAACAGGTCAGCGGCGGCCGAGCGGGCCCGGTCGAAGGCGCTGGCCCCGGCCACGGTCTGCTGCATCGAGGCCGACGCGTCGAGCACCACCACCAGCGGGCGTCCGCGCCCGGCCAGCGCCCCGTTCCACACCAGATCGGCGGCGGCGAGGGCGCAGGCGAGCAGCGCCAGCACGCGGCAGGCAAGGATCAGGGCGTCACGCAGACGCCGCCGCCGCGCCCGGCCGGCATCGGCCCCAGCCAGCAAGGCCAGGGCCGGAAACGACCGCGCCACGGCGCGGCGCCGGGACAGCCAATGGATGAGCAGCGGCAGCGCAGCGAGCGCGGCCAAGCCCAGCAGCCAGGGCTGCGCCAGGCCGATCATCGCCGCCCCCGCCGCCGCAGCCAGCCGCCCAGGATGGCGGCGACTTCGTGGCTGGTCTGGGCTGGAACCAGGTCGGCGCGCACGGCGGCGCAGCGCTCCGCCAATACAGCGGTGTGCCGCTGCCACGCCGCGTCGTAGGCGTCCTTGACCGCGGCGGCCTCGCAAGTGCGCGGCGCGCTGCGGCCCTCGGGATCGGTGAAGGTGCTCGCGCCCCACTCCGCCGGCAAGGCCGCCTCGCTGGCATCGTGGACGTGGATCACCGCCAGTTCGTGACCGCGCCCGGCAAGTGCCGCAGCAGCGCGACCCAAGGCTACCGGATCATCGAGCAGGTCGCTGAGCAGCACGATCAGGCTGCGCCGGCGCAGACGCGCCGCCGCAGCAGCGAGCAGGTCCGCAGCCGCGCCCGGCCCCGACGCGGTGAGGCGGTCGAGCGCGACGCACAACCGCGCCGCACCCGCAGCTCCGTCGCCCTCGTCGCTCCACTGATCCAGTGCCCCGGCCCCGCTGGCCAGGCGCATGCGGTCGCCCTGATCGCCAGCGAGCACCGCCAGCGCTGCGCCGGCAAGCTGGGCCCAGGCGAGCTTGCTGGGTTGGCCGTAGGCCATGCTCGCGCTGGTGTCCAGCACCAGCACCAGGGGCAGGTCGCGTTCCTCGCGGGTGCGGCGCAGCAGCAGCCGGTCGCACCGCGCAAAGGCCTTCCAATCGACCCGGCGCAGGTCATCGCCCGGCAGGTACGGCCGGTGATCGTGGAATTCCGCAGCGGGGCCCAGGCTGGGCGAACGATGACGGCCCGCGCGCAGGCCATCGACCACGCGCCGCGCCGCCAATTCAAGCCCGCCGAGGCGGGGGACCTCCGCCAGCGGGATCATCAGGGCCGGACCTGTTCCAGCAGGTGGGCGGTGATGGCGTGACCGTCAAGACCCGCACCGGCGGCGGCGAAGGACGGAACCAGACGGTGGGGCAGGACCCACGGCGCCACGGCGCGGATGTCGGCGGGTTCGGCGGCGCTGCGCCCGGCGAGGGCGGCGCGGGCGCGGGCGCAGGCCACCAGACCCATGGCCGCGCGCGGACCAGCGCCCCAGGCCACCTGTTCGCGCACCCAGGCGCTGGCTCCGGCGTCGGGCCGGCTGGCGCGGCACAGGTCCACGGCATGGGCCACGGCCACCGGCGGCACCGGCACCGCTGCCACGGTGGCGGCGAGGGCGGCAAAGGCGGAAAGGTCCAGGATCGGGGCCAGGGGCGATGGTTCGCGCGGATCGAGCGCCGCCACCGCCAACTCCTCGTCGCGGCTCGGGTAGTCCACGCGCACGCCCACCAGGAAGCGGTCGAGCTGGGCCTCGGGCAGCGGGTAGGTGCCCTCCTGTTCAATCGGGTTCTGGGTGGCCAGGACCACGAACGGCGCGGGCAGCGCGCGGCTTTCACCGGCACTGGTGACGGTGCGCTCCTGCATCGCTTCCAGCAAGGCCGATTGGGTCTTGGGCGGGGCGCGGTTGATCTCGTCTGCCAGCACCAGATTGGCGAACACCGGGCCGGGCACGAAGGCCAGGCGGCGCTCGCCGCTGGCGCGGTCCTCACGCAGGATCTCGGTGCCGGTGATGTCGCTGGGCATCAGGTCCGGGGTGAACTGGATGCGGTGGAAGGACCAGCCGAGGGCCTCGGACAGGGCGCGCACCAGCCGGGTCTTGGCCAGACCGGGCGCGCCGGTGAGCAGCACATGCCCGCCGGCGAGGACCGCAGTGAGCATGGCGTCGATGGTGGCGGTCTGCCCCACGACGCGGGTGGCGAGGGTCTCGCCCAGTCGGCGGCGGGCCTCGGCCACGGCCTGGATCGCTGCGGGATCGGTCATAATCGTTCCTTTCAAAACAGGGTTTTGTCGCCGGCCGCCGGGGCGGCCCCGCCTGCGGGAACCGGCAGACCGGCGGCGGCGCAGGCAGCACTAATGGCCGGATCGATGGCGATGCGCAGGGCGGCGAGCTGGGCGTCGCGCTCGGCGATGGGGGCCGACAGGTCGAACTCCAGCTCGTCGGGCCGGTCGTCGCCGACGCGGAAATGCCAGGAATTGTTGATCACCGAGTACGCCGCCAGGTCGCACCAACGCAGGTCGGCGGGGAGCTTGAGCGGCTCCGCCTTGCCATCACCCATGTGGCGATTGGGAAGCATGGCCGTACCGATCTGCATGCCCCATTGCTGGACCTTGATCAGGCCTGCGGGGATCGCCGCACGGTCCGCCAGAACTCCGGCGATCAGCGCCATGCCCAGGGCCTGGTCATTGACCTGTTGTTCGCCGCGATCCTTCCTGCCTGCGTCAAGCAATGCGCGGGTGTCCTGTTCCCAGGCGTTCCAGTTGTACTGCAGCGTCGCTTGCAACACCGCTTGGCCCGCCGGGCTGGCATGATCATCGAGCAGGATGCGCAGCTTGGCCAGACGTTCAGCGCTGGGACGCATGGCCAGGGCAGCGAGCATGGATTGGCGGTCGCGCTGGTCGATGAACTCCGCGCTGTCGCCGAACAACTCCGGAATCAGCGCATCCAACACCGCCGCATCGCCGTGCTGGTCGTGATAAATGGCCAGGGCGAGGCGCGCCTCGCCCTCGACCGGCCACGCCAACACCGTGGCCTTGGCCGCCTCTCCGACCAGCGCGAGCAGTGCCGGAAAGCCGACCGCCGCTTCGCCGGTGGGCTGGGCCTTGTCCCAGGACGCTACTACCGCCGCGATGAGCGGGGCGCGCTCAGCCTCGGGCCGGCCACGGATCAATCCCGCAGCGCTGCCCGCCGGGAGCGTGGTGATCACGCTCACCAGCTGCCCGCCCACGGGCTCGTTGCCGTGGACCTGGTGCCACGCCTGGAGGGCCATGGCGGTCGCGGCGCGCTCCTCGGCATTCCACGGCGCGAACACGTTGCGGCCGATGAGATAGCGCGGATCCAAACCCAAGAGGTTGGCGATGGCGCGCAGGGCGTTGTCGCCCCGGGTGCGGACGACGGGCGTCTTGCCGAACGGGTGAAACTGACTCTCGCCCTCTAGCCAATGGCTGGCGCGGCCATCGGTGAGCAACGCGAAGAGCTGGGGCAGGTCGGTGGCGGTGATCGCCGGCCCAGTGGATTCGGGCAGGTCCATGTTCTTGCGATGCTCCTCTGGGATCGTGGCGAAGGTCGCCGCATCCATGCCATGGGGCAGCACGAATGGCCGCCACAGCGCCAGACGGTCGGCCAGCGGCGCTTCAGCGGCGACGGTGGCCGGCAGGGCGGCGCGCTCGATCAGCAAAGCGATCTGAGCCGCACGCGGCGCATCCTGTTCACCTGCGACCAGCGTGGTCAAGGCGCTGGCGGCGGTCTGGGTGGCGACCACCGGCTGGTCGCTCACCAGCTCGGCCATGTACCACTCCACCAGACCGGCCCGCAGGTGCCCTTCCATCGGCACGTCGGGGATGGTCGGCGCCTTGCCCGCCATCATCTCGCGACTCATTTCCTGCATCCGACGCATCTGCCGCTGCTGGTCCTGGGCCTGGTCCTCGGGGCGCACGATCAGCGGTTTGACCGAGTTCATCCGGTCCAGGTACATGCCCATGAAGTTCCGCGTCCACAGCAGGTCTACCGCATCCGGCACGCCAGCCCGAATGAGCAGCGCGGGCAGCATGATCCCACCCTGGAACTGGCTGGCCTCAAAGAGGCCCTGCCAACGCATCGCCGCCTTCATCCCGGCGAGCTGGCTGACGGGGACCCTCTTCTCCATCTCGGCCAGCTGCTTGTCGCCCATCTCGTGCTGAGCGGGAAACGCCGCGCGCAGGCCCTCGGCGGGGATCACGGTGCAGGCGCTGGGGTCGACCGTGACCGTGGCCGAGGGCGTGATCACCGTGCTGAAGCCGGCAACCCACCGGCCGTCGGCAAGCTTGAGGTGCAGACCCTCGTAGGTGGTGGTGCGCTGCCCCCCGCTGCTCTTCACCTGGGTTCGATGGAAACGCTGCTGGCGCTGGCGGCCATCCGTCTCGGACTCGACCACGCTCAGCGTGCCGCGATGGATGGTCGCCCCCGCGCCATCCGGAAAGCCGTGGGTGATGGCCGTGTCGAGGAGTTTCATGAGCGCATCCGCTGCTGCCGGTGCGGTTGCTGCTGGCGGCTCCGGTGGAGCAACCGGTGCCGGTTCGGCGGTCCACGCCCAGGAGGCGATCAGCAGGGCGGGAACGACAGCGCGCAACAGACTCATACGGTGGCTCCGACAAGGAATGGCCGGGAGCGTGGACAGCGAGCAATTCAGCGCAATGGCTAGGCTCATGGATCGCACACCGTAGATGCGACAGTGCGCCGCCGGGAAAACCACCCGCGCCCGCGTTCAAACGTTCAATGAAATAAATCATGTAAATCATGGACATGTAAATCATGGTTGGTTGTCATCATAAAACATGGACATGAACTTTTGTAAATCACGGACACATTAAATCATGGACACATTAAATCATGGACATGCATTAAATCATGTGTAAATCATGGACATGCACTTTTTGTTTGTCATGTAAATCATGGACATGTAAATCATGGACATGCACTTTTTGTTTGTAAATCATTGCATGTAAATCATGGACATGCACTTTTTGTTTGTAAATCATTGTGAAAATCATGGACATGCGAGCGCCGGGATAAACCGGCATGAAGGAGCAGATGAAAGAGCTGTAAATCATGAGAGGATAAATCATGGACATGCACTTGTTGTAAATCAAAAATGTTAACTCATGTGTAATTCATGGACATGCACTTTTCTGGGTTCTTTATGCGGTTCTTCGCTGTTTCGAGTGGCATCCATATTGAGCCGCGTCGATTTGCTGTAGGCTTAGGACATGGACAACAGCATCGCCATCTTCGCCGCTGCTCTTGGCATCGCCGCCCCGTGGAAAGTGACGGGGGTCGAATTCAACCAAGAGAAGCGGGAACTCTACCTTCGACTTGATTGCTCAGCGGGCGAGAAGTTCCCATGTCCAGATGGCTCTGGATTGGCAGGGCGGTATGACTCTCGGGAACGCACGTGGCGTCATTTGAACTTTTGGCAACATAAGACATTTATCACAGCGGACATTCCGCGTGTACGTTGTGCTGATGGTTCAATTCAGATGATTGATGTCCCTTGGGCGAAGAAGGGCAGCGGGTTTACCGTGATGTTCGAGGCTGCGGTTTTATTGTTAATGCGCGAGATGCCCGTGGCGGCAGTGGCACAGATGGTGGATGAGCATGATACGCGTTTATGGCGACTCCTTCATCGGTATGTCGATGCATGGAAACCATGCATCGACATGTCAAAGACGACCGCGATCTGTGTCGATGAGACGGCCTCCAAGCGAGGTCACACCTATATCACCCTGGTGATTGATGCCGCCACCAAACGGTTGATTTTCGCCACGGAAGGGCGTGATAAATCCACAGCTTCAGCGCTGTGCTGAAACCATGCGTCAACAGGGTGGCGATCCGTTACGCGTGACCCATGCAGCGATCGACATGGGCAATCCTTACAAGGGTGGCGTTGCCGATTACTTTCCCAAGGCCGCCATCGTCTATGATCGATTTCATATAGCCCAATGGATGAATAAGGCCGTTGATCAAGTCCGACGAGCAGAGGTCCGAGAAAAAGATGAATTGAAGGGGACGAAGTACCTCTGGATGAAGCGCCACGATCGCCTTACTGACAAGGAACGTGCTCAACTGGGTGAGTTCATCCAGTCGCGAAAAAAGACCGCTAAGGCATATCATTTAAAAACCTTGTGGGATGATTTCTATCAGCAGCCAACCGAAGAAGCGGCCAAGGGTTTCCTCAAGGCGTGGGTTAATGCCGCCATTGAATCCCGGTTACTGCCCATGATGACAATCGCCTGTATCATCAATGCTTCCTGGCAACGATTCACCAATTGGATCGGAAACCCGATATCGACTGCCATCAATGATGGTACCAACAGCTTGGTTCAGGCTGTACGCGCTCGGCCTCGCGGATGCCGAAATCCCCTCAACTTTATCAACATGTGCTACTTCCTACGTAGCGGCATGCCTATGCCCCGACCCACCTGAAACAGCGAAGAACCTTCCGTGTGATTCCATGTGCCTGTCCGTGATTCCGACACGTGATTCCGACATCAATATGCGCGTATGTACCCATTCGTGAGCGGCGAAGATCCTCAGGTGTGGTCCTCCGGCGTTCGCGGCGGACGGCTGTGGCTTGTTAACTTTTCCGACAGAGATGAGTGCATGTCCATTATCCCCCGGGATGACGGGACTAAGAACCAGTGTATTTATCAAGGAAATCGCAGAAGTTGTCCGCATACTCTTTTACAGTATCGCCCATCTTTACAAACACCGTCTCTCGATTGCCAGCTAAGCAATCAAAATAAAATACCTCTCCCTGGCTGGTCGATAAAAACGGGAGACAGCTTTTTGATAGTTCATTCCTAGAGGAATGCCATCTGTATTGATAGATTAGATCTCCAGACGGAACATCCTGCGCGCTCTCTCCGTATATTGAGTAGAGTTCGTCACCATACACCTCGCCGCTACCGTAACGACGCAAAAAATCCTTATACCCATCAGGTATCTGAAATCCGAGCAAACGCTCAACGCGACCCAACTCTTGCTCGGTAACGCCGGTCTCCGTTGACCCGAGATTGTCGATCTTGCCGAGAGATCGGTTTATGATTTCTTCAAGTGGCGATGCTTCCATCTGCCGTTCCTTGCTGAGGTTTATGGAATAAATGCCCTGGCACGCTCTATCCAGTATAACTCACGCTCTGCGCCAAAAACTATGCGATTTATAAGCGATGGCAAGATGCCCCGATTGTCATGCAGGATCTCGTAAAATGCGCTATGCTTTGATCCGGGCAGTTCAACCATCGGACCATTTGGCTGCTGGGTAATGTGATGCAGATTGACAGGCTTACCGTCCTTGCCTACCGGAGCACGTCCCGTCCGCATTCGTGCTAGGTTGTCCCCGAAAACCGTCCTCCCGTTTTCCTTCCAGGAGGTCATTTGTTTCAGGTCGAATAGGGCGTCGTTCTGATAGACGTTTTTGCCTCCAAACCTTCTGGTAATCCAGCCACTAGCACGGGTAAATAGATACTCAGCGTCTGATGCCAATGAACTAGGACACAGCACCGGTTTTGGCGGCGTGGTTACAGTCGTTGTACGTCCAGCATCATCTGCTGTTATTGCCGCAAGCCTCTCAAGTTGTTGCTCAACGGCCGGCACACCTCGGAACGAGTACACCCCATCTCGCACTACAGTCGCCGCTCCTCTCAACGCGGCCCAAGCAGGGCCGACTGCTCCGCCTAAAATGCCACCAGTCCCGATGCTGAGCGCTACTTCATTCCAGTTTATGGTGCCATAATCAACAGCTTGCTGAAGTACCGACGTATAACCTGCCCCCACAGCGCCCGAAACGGCCAATCCAGTGTAAAGATAGGCGGGTGTGAATAGGCCAAAGGTGGCTCCTGCGAGTGCGCCCCCGCCAACGGCACCAAGGAATCCACCCCAGGAGTATTCCCCACCAAAAACCGGAGTGAACACAAGGTATCCAACTGCGCCGATGCCAGCGCCTATTGCAACATTCCAGAACTTTCCTTCCGGGTCCACGCCATTCGGCACAAAGTACCCATTATACAGCGAGTACCCATCTACATACCCCGCCGGGTCCCTACTCGTCCAGCGCCCCAGTTCCGGCGAGAAGTACCGATTCCTGGCGAACAGCAGCCCACCCTCATCGCGCAGCCCCGTAAACCCGTGGTTGAACCCGATGCGTGACGTGCTGCTCGAATACCCGCCCAGCACCGTTCTTTCCCCATAGGCCGTGTAGCTATACCGCTCAACCACCTGCCCGTTCTGTCTCCCGACAATTAGCATGGCCGCTTAGCGACAATTAGGATGGCCGGTCCTGCGGTTGCCATGGGC
>JBILDK010000225.1:0-5065 GCA_044352625.1 Planctomycetota bacterium | reverse complement strand
CTGCCGGATGAGCGTTTGGTTTTGGGTTTTCAGAGTGAGGCGGACATCGCATTGCGCGCCGCGGAATTCGTTCAGGCTGATCATGGGGATCCTCTCGTGGACTGGGCGGCGTGTCGCCGCCTGGGGTGTACACCCGAGAGGATCTCCGTTGTTCGGCTGGCGACTATAGGGGCACTACACTCGGGGCGGACATGTGTCCGTATCCCAAATGCCTCGGTCGACACCGTGCGTTGCCGACCGCATCCGGAAACTATCGTTGTTCAACGCGACGATATGCGTCAAGAGCTTCATGGAACATCATTTATTGCGGCATTTTTTAAAATTTTTCCATTTTCGGCGAGCAACCGATGCATTCTGGGAATAGATGCCGCAGGGAACGACATGGCCGTCCCCATCTGAGTAGTTCCACCTATACGACCTCCTCCGCGTCGCATCCAGCATTTTGAGGCGTCATGGCCCCGCTGGATGGATCACCGTGCGAAGGATTCCTCATGAACCGCCAGCCGAACCCGCTCAGAAAGCAGCCCTACGGGATGGACCTGCTGCGCAATCCGCAGACCAACAAGGGCACCGCCTTCACTGCCGAGGAACGCAGCGTCCTCAAACTGCGCGGCCTGTTGCCGCCAGCCATCCTGAGCATCGAGACGCAGATGACCCGGGTGCTGCTGAACTTCCAGCGCAAGGCCGACGACCTGGAGCGTTACATCCAGTTGATCTCGCTGCAGGACCGCAATGAGGTGCTCTTCTACCGCACCCTGATCGACAACATTGAATTGATGATGCCGATCGTCTACACCCCGACGGTCGGCCTTGGGTGCCAGAAGTTCGGCCACATCTATCGACGCAACCGCGGCATGTTCGTGTCGATCGACGATCTCGGCCATGTCCGTGAATGCGTCGCCAACTTCCCCTGCGACGAGGTCAAGGTCATTGTCGTCACCGATGGCGAACGGATTCTCGGCCTGGGGGACCTGGGCGCGAGCGGGATGGGCATCCCGGTCGGTAAACTGTCGCTCTACACCGCCTGCGCCGGGGTCGATCCCCAGGGCTGTCTGCCGGTCACCATCGACGTCGGCACCGACAACCAGACGATGCTTGCGGACCCCCTGTATCTCGGGTTGCGCCAGCGCCGGGAACGCGGGCCAAACTACGACCTTCTGGTCGATGAGTTCATCGCTGCCGTCCAGGAACGCTGGCCCGGCTGCCTGGTGCAATTCGAGGATTTCGCCAACCACAACGCCTTCCGCCTGCTCGATCGCTGGAAGGATCGCATCTGCTGTTTCAATGACGACATCCAGGGCACCGCCTCGGTCACCCTATCGGGTTTGTTCTCGGCCCTGCGCTGCACCAACCGTACCTTGGCGGATCAGCGCATCCTGTTCTTCGGCGCCGGTGAGGCCGGCATCGGTACGGGCGATCTCATCACCGCCAGCCTGATGGCCGAGGGCATGAGCGAAGCCGAGGCGCGCACCCGCTGCTGGTTTGTCGATTCGTCGGGGCTGGTGGTCGCCGGGCGTGAACGCCTGACTGAGCACAAGCTGCCCTACGCGCATGCCCATCCTCCGCTCACTGATCTGCTCACCATCATCGAGACGCTACGCCCCACCGCCTTGGTTGGTGTCTCGGGCCAGGCCAAAACCTTCACCCGCGACATCCTCGAAGCGATGGGCCGGATCAATGATCGCCCCATCATCTTCGCTCTGTCCAACCCGACCTCGAAGTGCGAATGCAGCGCCGAGGAGGCCTATGCCGCAACCGACGGTCGGGCGATTTTCGCCAGCGGCAGCCCGTTCGGCCCGGTCACCTGGAAGGACCAGACCTTCCACCCTGGCCAGTGCAACAACGCCTACATCTTCCCCGGCCTCGGCCTGGGGGTGATCGCCGCGCGGGCCACACGCGTCGACGAGACCATGTTCATCCTCGCAGCCAAGATCCTGGCAGAGCAGGTCACCAGCGAGGATTTCGCCGTCGGTCGCATCGTGCCCGCCCTCACCCGGGTCCGCCAGGTGAGCCGCAAGATCGCCATCGCCATTGCCGCGTATGCCTTTGATCATGGCCTGGCGGGCATACACCGACCGCCGAACATCCCCGGCCTGATCGACGCGACCACCTACCAGCCGGAATACCAGAGCTGGGTCTGACAAAAGGAACGATGGCAGCGTGGTCGCATCCGTGGCCAACGAAGCGACTGGCGGTAGGGATGGTTCTGTCAGGCCGCCTCCCGCGCGGATCAGTACATGCTGCATGACCGCATATCGCTCCCAGATCACGCACGTACGCTGACTGCCGCCGTATGGCTGACAGCCAAGCTCGGCATAGCTCCCGACGGAAGGCCTCCATGCCCGGCCCGTTGCCCGGTACCACATGGTAGCGTAGATCACGTGGTTCTGCCCCGTGCAGCTTCTTCTCCCGCTGGATGAAACCAGCATGGTTCGTAAGGAATTGCACCTCCGCATCTCAGCGGCTCAGCGTGAGATCCAACAGTATGGTTCAGTGTTATCTGAGAGGCACTGTGGAATCGGAACAAGATCGCACGTCAATGGCATGGGATGCAGCAGGACTCCATTTATCCCTTGACCGCTCCGCTAGTCAGCCCGGCGACGAATTCGCGCTGCAATGAGATGAAGAGGATGGCCGGTGGGATGATTGCCAACAGGGTGCCGGCAAGGAACACGCCGTATTGCTGCTCGTAGACTCCCATATACTGGCTGAGCACCACCGGCAGGGTTAGTTTCTCTTGACTGGAGATGTAGATCTGGGGTCCAAGGAACGAGTTCCAAGCACCTAGGAAAGTTACGAGACAGAATGCACCGCTCATCGGCCGCACCAGCGGCATGACGATCTGCCACCACATCCGCACATGACCAACCCCGTCGATGCGCGCTGCCTCCAACAAGTCGTCGGGGATCTGGATGATCGCCTGACGGAATAGGAAGATGCCGAAGGCCGGGCAGGCGCTGGGGATGAGCAGGGCGAGCCAGGTGTCGAGCCAGCCCATGCCATACAGCAAACGGTACGTCGGGGCCAGAAACAGCATTCCCGGAAGCATCATCGTCCCGAGCATGAACATCAGCAGGAGTTCGCGGCCACGGAAACGGTACTTCGCCAGTGCGAATCCAGTCAGCGAGCAGCACAGCAGCGAGAGAATGGTCTGGGCGCTGGCGAGGAACAACGAATTCAGCATATAAGTCCAGAAATGGACCGTGCCCTGCACGGTGTTTTCGCCAGAAAAAAGCCGGCGGAAGTTGCCCAGGGAGAGGGTGTCCCCCCAGGTGGATGGCGGCGGTAGGAAAGCGTACCCCATCAGCGCCTCAGGGGCCTTGATTGCGGCACAGACCAGCCAGACGAATGGTGTCAAGGTCAGGCAGGCGGCGACCATCAGCAGCAGCCAGCGCAGATACCCGACCGAGAAGGCCCGGCCTCGCCTACCGCAGGCCAGACCGGCCAGACCCAGTCCGATGAGCATTAGTGCGAGAGCAGGGACTGCGCCCATACATTAGTCCTTATGGCTGCCAGTGAGGCGAATCTGGATGAGGCTGATGATGAAGATAATCAAGGTGAGTATCCAGCCGACCGCTGCACCGGTGCCCAGGTCGCCGGCTTCAAACGCCGTTCCGTACAGGTAACCGACGATGGTCAGTCCGCTGTTGGCCGGACCAAATTTTCCATCCAGCAAGGCGTATGGCAGTTCGAACAACTGGAAGGACCCGATCGTGCTGGTTATGACCACGAAGACCGCGACCGGCTTGATCGCAGGCAGGGTGACATGGCGAAACACCTGCCAGCGCCCAGCGCCATCGATGCGCGCCGCCTCTTTCAAGGTATGGTCGACATTTTGCAAGGCGGCGAGGAAGTAGATCATGTTGAAGCCGACGTACATCCACATGCTGGTGAGTATGATAGCCGGCATGACCAGCGTCGGATCGGCCAGCCACCGTTCTTCGAGACCCCAGCCGAGCAATGACTGGAGTGCCTGGTTGATCAACCCGAAGCGCGGCATCAGCAGCACGCCGAACATGATCCCGACGAAAATCTGCCCCACCAGATGCGGTGAGAACAGCACCAGCCGGGCGACGGAAGCGAAGCGGCTCTTCGAATCCTGCAGCATCAGGGCGAGGGCGAGCGCCAACGGTAGCTGGATGAAAATGCTGGCCATGGCGAAGACAATGGTGTTCTTCACCGCGAGGTGGAAATCCGGATCGCCAAGTACCCACATGAAGTTCTGCAGGCCAACCGCAACCTGGCTGCGGGCCCCGTTGGTCTGGTAGAAGGCCAGACGGATGGCGTCGCAGAAGGGCCAGACGAAGAAGAGTGCCGTGAGCGCCAGGTAGGGCGTCAGGAACAGCCACAGGGCGCTGCGACGGGATAGCCGGATCATGGCGTCGCCTCCGGCACCAGCAGGCGGGTGCGCTCAATCTTGCGTCGGACATAGTCGGCACAGCGGACGAGCTCGAGGCGCGCGGCCGATTCGAGCGTGGCCGGGTCGCGCAGATAGGCTTCGCCGGCCGCCAGGACCGCCTCGTTCAGCTTGTTACGGGCCAGCGTCTCCCAGGGCGAAACCGAGACTGCCGGCACCTGCTCCGCAAGCTTGGCGAAGAACCGTCCCACCTGCTGACCGCCATAAAACGGATCCGGCTCATCCAGAGTCGGCAGGCTCCATGACTCACGGTCTGGGGACAGGATATTCGAGGAGCGGAAGTTGCGGGCGGCCGATTCGCGATTGAGGTAGAGCCACTTGACGAGATCCCAGGCGAGATCCGGCTTGGTGCAGGTACGTGTCATCGCCATGCCAGTGCCGCCCCAGCTGCTGGTCTGCCGGCCCCCCGGAGTCCACGCCGGCAACGGCATCAGTCGCAGCTTGCCGGAGAGTTGAGGCATGTCGTTGGCAAACGCCTTGGTCCGCCAATCCGCTGCCAGATAGAACAAAGCCACCCCGTCGATCATCGTCTTGGCCAGGGTCTGCCCGCCTCCGGCCGAAAAGGCGATCCGCTGTGGCCCACGGGTTGCGCGCACGTACCAGCATACCGTGTCGATCGCCGCCTGATTGTCGAAGGCGGGCCGACCC
>JBILDK010000015.1:0-16136 GCA_044352625.1 Planctomycetota bacterium | reverse complement strand
GCCGCCGCGGCAAACGCGGTGGCGTCCTCGTGGAAGCAGGCGTCCTCGGTGGTCTCGACCGCGCGGCGCTCCTCTGCGACCAGGGTGACGAGTCCGGCCTGGGCTACGCGCAAGCCTGGAGCGCCACCGCGCAGGACCGCTTCCAGCGCCTGGCCCTCGACCGCGTCGCACACGAATTCGAGGCCCGAGGCGGGGCGCGCAAACACCGCGGTGGCCTCGTGCAGCAGGTCGGCCCAGGCTGCATCCACCGCCTGGGGGCCCTTGGCGGTGAACACCCAGCTCGGCACCTCGCCATCGCGCCCGATGCGGTCCACGCGGCCGATGCGCTGCTCGACCGCAGCCACCGACCAGGGCAGGTCGTGGTGGGCGATGGCGCTGACGAACTGGAAATTGCGGCCTTCTCCACCCAGCGGATCGCACACCAGCAGGCTGCAGCGGTCGTCCTCGCGGAATTTCCGCACGGATTCCTCGCGCGCCACCGTGTCCTGGTGGGCGCCGAAGGTCTCGACCGTGGTCCCGGGGAAGGCTGCGGCGAGATGGTCGTGGATCGGGATCACCGCCAGGCCGTGGGCGGTGAACACCAGGACCTTTTCGCGCGGATGCTCGCTCCAGAACGTGGTCAGGCGTTCCGCCAGGGCGGCGAGGCGCGCGGTGCCGGACTTGCCGGCAGCCTTGTCCCAGGTCAGCGCGGCGTGGTGCAACGCATCGAGCGGGGCTTCTTCGCTGGCGGGATCCACATGGCACGCGGCGCTGATGGCGATGTGCGAGGACACCTCGTTTTCCGACAGGTCGGTGCGCAGCACCGCTGCCAGGGTCTCGCCTTTTTGCGCGCGGGCGCGGTAGCTGGCGTAGCCTTCGGGGTCGCCGACGATGGTCGAGCGCATCGCCAGCAGGCGTTCGAGCATCGCCGGATGGCTGGCGGCGGCGAGTTCGAGCTGCAGCAGCCAGTGCGCCAGCCGCGGCGGGATCGGCCCCGCGGGGGCGTGGGTGGCGAGCAGCGCTGCGCGATACGCATCAAGCGCACTCCGCACCGCGCGCTCATGGGCATCAGGCGCATACTCGGAGCGCTGCAGGGTGCGCTCGGCCAGGGCCAGGCCCTTGGCGCCGATCGCGGCATTGAGCCGCGCCAGCACCTGGCGGCGGTGGCGCACCACGCGGTGGTCGAAACGGTGATGGGCGCGCACATGCGCCACCAGCGCGTCGCGTGCGGCGGCGGGATCCTTGGCCTTGCCCAACGCCCGGGCCAGGGCCACCAGGGTGGTGTCGCCAGCGAGGGTCCCACACCATTCCTTGGCCAGTTCGGCCCAGCCGCCGGTGGCGCTGACGGTCCTGGTGAGCAGCGCGGCGATGGCGTCGTGAGCGGCGAGCCGGCGGGTGAAGCCGGCGAGATCGTCGAGGCGGTGGACCTGGGGTTCGAGCAGCGCGAGCAGGCCGAGGTACGCCGCCGGCTGGCTGCGCCCGGGGGTGGCCGAGAGCAGCAGCACCTGGGGCGTATTCTTGGACAGCACCGCCACGCGCTTGTAGAGCACGCCGCCGGGCTGCATGCGGTGGCACTCGTCCACGATCAGCACGTCCCACTGGCTTTGCGCCAGGCGCAGGGCCTGCTTGGGGTCCATCTCCTCGACCGCCCGCGCGCTGGCCAGGACCAGCGGTTCGTCCTTCCATGGGTTGCCGCGATGCTTGCCCAGGCGGTCCTGATCCAGCATCAGGAAGCGGCGCCCGCCGAACTTCACGAACAGTTCCAGAAACCACTGGCTGACCAGGGCGCCGGGCACGATGCACAGCACGCGCAGATCGGGCTTCATCGCCAGCAGCGACTGCACCACCAGACCGGCCTCGATGGTCTTGCCCAGACCGACCTCGTCGGCGAGCAGGAAGCGCACCTGACGGTCGGCAAGACAGGTGCGCGCGGTGAGCAACTGATGCGGCATCGGCACAACGCGGGCACCGGCCAGACCGACCACGCCACGGGTTCGCTGCCACGCGCCGTCGCGCCAGGCGAGCAGTTGGCTGCGCGCCTGGAACGCCGCCGGGCCCCAGGCCTCATCGTGGCCCGGGCGCAAATCGTGGAACGCAACGGTCGCCAGACGGTCACACGGATCCATCGGCGGGAGTACTGCGCTGATCGCGTCCTCGCGCACCCGGCCCTCGACCCCGTCGGGACCGGCGGCGGTGTACACCAGCAGGTGGCTGCGCGCATCGCGCATGATCTGCTTGGCGACCACGGTGCCCACCGCCTCGCCCACCGCGACCCGCGTACCCGGCAAAAGGCAGTGGCGCACCACCGACTTCTCGGGCTGGGTCATTTCAGCCCCAGTGTGCAGGAAGCGAATGATGACGGTGTTGCCCTTCACCGCGAGCAACCGGGCGACGCCCTCTTCGGGAAGTTCGGGAACAGAGACGAGGGAGCCGGGGGAATGCATTGATCAGTCTGGTAGTCCGGTCGTCCGGTCGTCCGGTCGTCCGAGGAATCCGCGAACCGCTCGACCAACCGTGTGGAACGTCCGCCAAGTCCCACAATCGACGGATCGCGCAGGACGACCGGACGACCGGACGACCGGACAACCGGACATGTGGCAATTCACGCGAGAATGCCCTTGGTCGACGGCACGCCGCTCCCGGTCACCCGGATCGCCTGGCGCAACGCGCGGGCAAAAGCCTTGAAGGCCGCCTCGATGATGTGATGGCTGTTGCGCCCGCAGCGCTGGTGCAGATGGACGCAGATGCGCGCATTGTCCGTCAGGCCACCGAAGAATTCCTGGGGCAATTCGCTGTCCCAGGTGCCCAGCATCCCAGCGGGGATCTGGAGGTCGTAGGTCAGGAACGGGCGGCCACTGAGATCCACCGTGGCCTCCACCAGGGCCTCGTCGAGCGGGCATGCGATGTGGCCGAAGCGTTCGACCCCGAGACGCTCGCCCAGGGCTTGGCGCAGGGCCTGGCCCAAAGCGATGCCCACGTCCTCGCTGGTGTGGTGGCCATCGATGTGCAGGTCGCCGCGACAGGCGACGGCCAGGGTGGTGCCGCTGTGTTTGCCCAGCGCTTCCAGCATGTGGTCAAGGAAGCCGATGCCCGTGCTGATCTGGGCCGAACCGGCCTGGTCCAAGTCCCAGCTTACGGTGATGTCGGTCTCTCGGGTCGTGCGGGTGATGCTAGCGGCGCGGGTCATGCACGCAGGCTAGGAGCATAGACCCTGGCCGGAAGGAGGGACTTCCTCTGACGCGGATCCTGGGGTATGCTCCGCTGTGTCTTGGTTCGCCCTGCCTCCCGACCCGTCGCGTCTCGCCCTGTTCGCCGTGGCCGGTGGGGCCACGGCATCCCTCGGCTGTGTCGGAGTTCCGCCGTATGTGGCGGCGGGCCTGACCCTGGCCTGGGCAGCAGTGGGCTGGGCAGAGCTTGGAGCCTATAGCTTCCTCGTGGTCGCCCCGGCGGCGGCAGTACTGCTCCAGCCCACCTGCCTGACTCTCGCCGGCTGGAGCGTGGGCGCCGCCGGGCTGGCCATCGCCCTCGCCGCGGCCATCTCCGAACACCACCGCCAAGTGGCACGCGACGTGAAGGATCTGCTGCGTGACGCTGAACACGAACGCCAACTGCTGCACCGCACCATCCGCCGCTACCCGGTGCTGATGGAGGCCTGCCTCGAACTGTCCACTGCGCGCGAACCCGACCGCTTCGCGGCGGTGCTGTGCGCCCGCGCCCGGGCCCTGCTGCCCGAGGCGTTGTGCGTGCGCGTGTTCCTCGGCACCGGACGCCAGATCACCTGCCGCGCCGGCCTGGGCCATGATGGCGAGACGTCGACCATCGAGCCTGGCGATCCCGAGTTGTACGTGGCCATCGAATCGCGGCCGTTGACCCGGCGCAGCGGCAGCATCGTCCACCTGTGGCTACCGCTGCGCGGTGACCGTCGCCGCGACGAGGGCGAGGGGCTGCGCGGTGTGCTTGCGGCGGACCTGGCGATCGATGATGTCGGCGGACGCATCGCCCTCGATCTGCTCGCTGCCCTGGCGCGCCTCGGTGGCCTCGGCTTGGCGGCGGTGGATCTGGTGGACCAGGCCCGCGCCCTGGCCCTGCACGACGACCTCACCGGGCTCTACGGCCAGCACGAGTTCCTGCGCCGGCTTGACGAACACGTCGCCGCCGCACGCCGTCATCAGCAGCCATTGGCAGTGGTGATGTGCGACCTCGACAAGCTCAAACTCTATAACGACACCTGGGGCCACGCGGCCGGCGACGCCGCGCTCCACGCCGTGGCCGGGGCGCTGCGTTCCACCCTGCCCTCCAGCGGGGTGTGCTGCCGCTACGGTGGTGAAGAGTTCGCGGTACTCATCCCCGGTTTCGACGCCGCTGCCGCCGAGGCCTACGCCGAGCGCCTGCGCCTCGCCATCGCCATCGCCGCCCCCGCCGATGCCCCCGACCGCCATGTCACCGCATCCCTCGGCGTGGCCATCGTCCGGGAGGATGAAAGCGGTCGCGCCGCGCTGATCCGCGCCGACGCCGCCTGCTACCGCGCCAAGTCGGGCGGGCGCAACCGCGTGGCCACCGCCCACGACATCCCCTCGGTGACGGCATGAGGGCGGTATTCGGGCACTGGCCGGTCCTGGCTGCGTCGGCCCTCGCCGGCGGAATCGCTGCCGCCACGGGCACGCCCCTGGCCGCGGGGCTGGCGGCGCTGGCGGCGGGCTGCGGTGCGTGGGCGCTGCGCCCGTCGCGCGGCACCGAACGCTCGGGTCTGCGTACGGTGATGCTCGCCCTCTCGCCCGAACTGATGGCCAGGCGCCGCGAGCAGATCCACCACGAACTGGGCGTGCTGGAGGACGCCCAGGATCTGCAACGCGGCGTGTTCGAAGTCAGCGCCGAATTGGTCGGCTGCATCGACGAGGCCGATGCGCGTCTGCGCTTTGCCGCCGCCATGCGCCGCTACTGGTCGAGCGACGCCGCCGACCTGCTGGTTTGGGAGCGCGGCTCGTGGCGCAGCCTCGGCGGATTAGCGGTGGGCGAGCCCCCCTGGCTCGCCGCTCCGGTGCAACTGCCACCAGCCGAGGGCGGGGATCTGGTGCTCGACCTCAGCCCGGCGGTTGATGGGCGCGCCGCCCTGGTGCTGCGCCAGGCCCGGGCCCAGCCGAGCCTCGCAGGGCGCAGCCTCCAGGACCAGCGCTACGTCGCCGAGGTGTTGCGCGGCCAACTCTCGCTGTCGCTGCGGCGGGTCATCCTCTACGCCTCACTGCAACTGCTCGCGCGCCAGGACCCACTCACCGGTACTCACCGCCGCTGGTACGGGGAATCGCGCCTCAAGGAGCTGGTCGAGGCCGGCGAGGTGCTCTCGGCGGCAATGGTCGACGTGGACTTCTTCAAACGCGTCAACGACGAACACGGCCATGCCGGCGGCGACCAGGTGCTGGCGGCGGTCGGTCGCACCTTGGCGCGGATGCTGCGTGCCGGCGACCTGGTGTGCCGCTGGGGTGGTGAAGAGTTCCTCATCATCCTCCCCGAGACCAGCCCCGACGGCGCGCGGCTCGCCGCGGAGCGCATCCGCGCCGCCATCGCTGCGATCCCGGATCTGCCGGTGTCGGTGACCGTGTCGGTGGGCGTCGCCAGCTGCTGGCAGGACGAACCCCCTGAGGCCCTGGTGGCGCGCGCCGACGAGGCGCTCTATCTGGCCAAGCGCAACGGCCGCAACCGCGTCGAATCCGCCCAGGGCCCAGCCGCCGGCGACAGTCTGCGCACCACCGCCCGCCGCCGCCGCGTGTACCACAGCCGGGTGGCCGAATAGCCCCGCGCACGACTTTGCCCCGACCCACCAAGCCCTTCACCACCACTTGGTTTCAACCTGAACGTCGCGGTTGATGGTTCATAGTTCGTGGTTCTCGGTATTACAGCGCCGGTGGCGTTCACCCGTTGGGTACCCGGATACAACGCCGCACCTCACGGTGTCGGAACCTTCAACCATCAACTGCGGTTTTCGGGTTCAAAGAGCGTGTGTCATGCCGAATAACGCAGCCGCACGCGGTTCATCACCGGGTTGGCTACGCTGGTTGCGCGGATCACGGCATTCGAGCCAGGGGCAGCCAGGGGCTTTCGCACCCCGGGCGGCTGCACGACCGAAAATCGCCAGCTGAACTACACGTACGCAGCACGTCACACAATCGGCGCGAGGCGTCCGCCGTCGAGGCGCAGGCAGCGGTCCGCGCGCTCGGCCACGCCGTCATCATGGGTCACCAGGACCACCGCCGCACCACCGGAACGGGCGAGGGCGAGGATCTGGTCAAGGACCGTGGCGGCAGTCTCGGGGTCGAGGTTGCCGGTGGGCTCGTCCGCCAGCAGCAATCCGGGCTGGGGCAGCAGGGCGCGGCACAGGGCCACGCGCTGGCGCTCCCCGCCCGAGAGCGTCTGCACCCGGCTGCGCCGGCGATCCGCCAGGCCGACGGTCGCCAGCAGCTCGTCGGTGCGCGCCCGCGCCGCGCGCAGGTCGAGTCCGGCGGTGCGCGCCGCGAGCAGGATGTTCTCGGCCACGTCGAAATCAGGCAGCAGGTGGAAAGCCTGGAACACGAAGCCGATCATCCGCGCCCGGGCCTGGGCCCGGCCGGCGGGACTGCGCGCGGTGAGATCCTCGCCATCGAGCACGATGGTACCGGCATCGAGCCGGTCCAACAGGCCCAGGCAATGCAGCAGCGTGCTCTTGCCGGTGCCGGAACGGCCGCGTACCGCAACGACTTCTGATCTGGCGACGGATAAATCACAGGCGTCAAGCACGCGCAGGTTTGGAAAGGATTTGCTGAGGCCAGTAGCCAGAAGCCGGACGGTCATGGCTGCGCCTCGAAACGCGGAACGCGGAACGCGGAACGCGGAACGGCCGCGCCCCAACCACCAACCACCAACCACCAACCACCGTTCACGCCCCCTCCCGCAGGATATCCACCGGTTCGATGCGCGCGGCGCGCCACGCCGGCAGCGCCACCGCGAGCAAACCGATGCCGCTCATGATGGCGATGAACAACAGCGGGAACATTGGGTCGAAGCTGGTGGGGGCGTCGGGGGTGTAGATCACATCCTGCGGAAACAGCGGCGTATTCAGCGCCTTGCTCAGGGGATTGAGCGCGGCGAGACCGGCCCAGCCCAGGGCCCAGCCGAGCACGCCACCGATCAGGCAGGCGGCGAAACCAGCGGCGAGGAAGGCGCCGGCGATGGCGCGGCGGCGGGCGCCGAGGCCGAGCAGGACGCCGATGTCGTGGCGCTTCTCGGCCACCATGGTCGAGAACACCGCGTAGACGATGAACACCGCGATGACCTGGATGCTGATCATCACCAAGGTCATGATATTGCGCTGCAGTTCGAGGGACTTGACCATGTTGCCACGGCGGTCCATCCAGGTCTCGACGCGATTGCCGGTAGCCTCGGCCAGTTGACGGCGGAGGACCTTGAGCTCGGCACCGGGCTCAGCCTGGATGCGCCAGCCGTCGATGCGCGCGGGCTCGGTGAATTCCGCCAGACGTTGGGCCAAAGGTAGGGGCGTTAGACAGAGAAAGCGGTCCACTTCCAGCACGCCGGTGCCGATGGTGTCGCTGACCACCGCCGCGGCCCGGGTGCCGCCGGGACCGACGAGAGTGATGGCCTGGCCCACCGCCAGACCGGAACCGTACAGCACCTCACGGCCACAGATCACCCCGGGCACTGGGCGGGTGCGCGGCGGCAGGGGCATGCCTGCGAAACCGCAGGCGGCGGCGATCTCCAGGCCGTTCAGGGCGAGTTCCGCGCGCCACGCTGGCGAAAGGAAGCCACTGCCGCGCTCGGTGGGCGGCAAATCCGGGGCCGACAGATCGGTAACCGGCGGCTTGTGCAACTGGCGCGGCGACAGGCGGCCGATGGCGCTGTCGGCCTCCCAGGCGATGCCGTCGATCTGCACCGGCAGACCCTTTTGGCTGTCGCTACGCCCGATCTTGGGAACCAGCACGCCCCAACTGTTGATGAAGGGTGCCGCGGCGCGCACCCCGGGCAGGGCCGCCACCGCGGCGTGGGCCGCGGGAATATCCGCCACGCCCTGGCCATACCACGGCGAGGACATGGTCAGGTCCGCCTCGTTGGCCCGCACCTGCTTGGTGGTCACGTCCAGAAATCCGTTCACCACCCCCAGCACCAGCACCGGCACCGCCACGGTCAGCGTCACCGCCGCCACCGCCAGCCATGCGGCGCGGCGGCGGCGCAGCCAGCGCAGGCCGAGGACTCCGGCAAGGCCGAATGGGTTGGGCAGCATCACTAAAATTGGTCCGGTCGTCCGGTCGTCCGGTCGTCCGGTCGTCGGACAGCATGACGGTGCGGCGATTGCTGGTGTCCCTGCGCAGCAACGGGCCGGTGTTGGATGACGGAGGGCCCCGCCCACGCAGGACGACCGGACGACCGGACGACCAGACGACCGGACATGCTGTTCAGCGCGTCCAGACCTGTCCGCTGTCCACCACCAGCACCTGTCCGGTCATGCAGCGCGCCTGATCCGAGAGCAGGAACACCGCGGCGTTGGCGATGTCGGTGGGCTTGATGTCGCGGTCCAGGCTGGTCATGGCGACGTAGTTGGGGATGACCTGCTCGGGGGCGATGCCCTTGGCCTTGGCGCGCTCGGCGATGTAGGTCGGGTTCCAGATCTTGGAGCCTTCGAACACATTGCCCGGGGCGATGCAGTTGACGCGCACGCCCTGGCGGCCGAGTTCCAGCGCCCAGCCGCGGGCCAGGTGCAGCTCGCCGGCCTTGGTGGCGTTGTAGGCGCTGTTGCCCTTGCTCGGCTCCAGGCCGCTCTTGGACGAGAGCAGCACCATGGCGCCGCCCTGGCCCTGCTTGACGAAGATGCGCGCGGCTTCGCGGCCGCACAGGAAATACCCGGTGAGGTTGATGCGCAGGGACAGTTCCCACTTGTCGAGCGGGAAGTCCACGAGGTTGTAGGCCGGCGCGATGCCGGCGGCGCAGACCAGGCCGTCGAGGCGGCCGAAGCGCGCGACGCAGGCGGCGAAGGCCTCGGCCACGGACGCCTCATTGGTCACGTCGCAGCGCGCAGCCAGGGCGCGATCGCCGTATTCGGCGGTGACGGTTTTCAGGCCGGCCTCATCGACATCGGTGAAGCAGACCTTGGCCCCGGCGGCGAGGAGTCCGCGGGCGATGCCGAGGCCGAGGCCGGAGGCGGCGCCTGTGACCAGGCAGACGCGGTCAGGCAGGACGCCAGTGAGGGGAGCGGGAGTAGGATGGGCGGGCATGGGCGGGGTAGTGTGGAACCGGGCCGGGCGCGGCAACTGGTTGAGGCCGCCGCGCAGGAGCCATGCTGCGCCCATGCGCCTGATCGTGCTCCTCCTCGCCCTGGTCCTCGCCGGCTGCGATTACCGTCCCCCGCTCGATCGCGGCCAGGTGTCCTCCATCGCCACCAACGTGTGCTTGGCCGAGCACCAGGCCTGGGGCGATCCCACCGACGTGCTGCCGCCCGGCCCGGCGGACGCCAACGGGAAGACCTGGTGGCAGGTGCGCTATCGCGGCGTCACCAGCGCGGGCCGCGCGCGGGTGGTGATCGTCGATGCGGAGAGCGGCTGGGGCCGGCTCGCCCCGCCGGACTACGTCATCCGCGAACCGGCGGTGGCCCCGCCCCCCGCCGCCGCCCAGGGCGCACCCAGCGCGCTGCCCGACGGCACCTGGATCCTGGTGGTGGTGCCCGCCCAGCCCACCAGCGCCGAACGCGATGGCGAACTGACCCGCGAGGCCATGCGCCTCAACCGCCTCGCCGCAGAGACCAACCTGATGCCCGCATTCAGCATGTGGAGCGACCGCGCCGGACGCACCGCCCTGGTGTGGGGCTGGCAGGGTGACCGCGGCACGGTGCGCGATCCCGCCGTGGTGGAGTGGCTGAAGGCGCGCAGCGGCCACCGCGAGCCGGGCTGGATCGATCTCCTGGCTCGGTAAGCCCCGGGGAGAAATACAGCGGCCGAGCCGGCCGCGCTCCCAGGAATCGCGCTCCCAGGGGGCTATTCGCGCGATGAGTGTAGTGCGGCGGCGAGCGCTTCTGGGGTCGCGGCGCTGCCGCTCCAGCGACCCAGCTCGCGGCCCGCGCCGCTGAGCACCAGCAGCGGGGTCGCCCCGCGCAGGCCGAGGCGGCTGATGAGCGCCTGGTCAGCCTCCACCAGCGCCTCGATGACGGGACCATGGGCAGCCGCTGCGGCGAGGATCGGCGCCAGGTCCTCGGCGTGGGCGCTGCGCACCTCGTCCGTCGTGAGGTCGGTACGGGTACCGAGGAAGGTCACGAGATAGCGACCGTGCGCCGCGGCGCTGTCGGCGGCAGCCGCGAAGGCCCAGCGCGCCAGATCCCGGCTCGCCGGTTGGCTCGGCCGCACCACCAACCGCACGGTCAAACGCAGGCGGCCGTCGCGCACCGCCGGGCCGATGACCGCGGCCAGGCCGCTCCAGCTCTCGGCGCAATGCGCGCATTGCAAGTCGAGCACCACCTCCAGCTGCTGGACCGCATCCACAGGACCGCGGCTGCGATGGGCGTCCATGCGCAGGCTGAGCGCGTCGCTGGGCGCAGCCACCTGGGCCACCGGCGTGATCACATCGCGCACCGGCCCATGATGGAACAGCGCATTGCTGGCCAGCAGGCCCAGCACCAACCAGCGCCACTCCCACGCACCGAGCAGGACCGCACTGGTGCAGACCAGGGCATGCACGGTCAGACAGAACGGACAGAACAACGGCAAGACCGCGCTGAGCGCGAGGAAGAACAGGCTGGATCCGGCGCACAGCCCAGCGAACGCGCGGGTCAGGGCGTGGTTCGGGCGCCACCACGCGAGCAGCGCGAGCAGCGCGTAGGCGCCCAGCGCCAACCACAGGGTGTCGATTCCTGCAAGCTGTTTGTAGAAGCCGCCGCCCTGACAGCCCACATCGCACGGCCACCACCCGGCGAGGCGCGAGACGACCAGCACCGGCAGCGCGGTAGCGAGGACCGCCGCCAGGCGCTGGCGCCCCTCAGGCATCACCGGCCAGACCGAGGATCAGCTTGGGCGGCAGCAGCGCATGCAGCTCCATGCCGCCCGCCATCGGGTCGCCGACGAGGTGGACGAGCCCGGCTTTTTTGAGCGGCACGGCGCGGCCCCCGGTGAGCCAGCCAGCGAGGGCGCCGAGATCCGGCTCGTGGCCCACCAGCACCAAGTCGAGACGAGGGTCGATCAACGGGGCGCTGGTGGCGGGAGTCGCGGCCCCCTCGGCAAGCCACGTTTTTTCGCGCACGGGCAGCTTCCACTCCACGGCGGCGAGTTCGGCGGTCTGCCGCGCCCGGGCCTGCGGACTGGTCCATATCTCGGATACGGCGACCCACACATGCAGCAGGTGGAGGATGCGGCGGGCGTGCTCGATCCCGGGCTTGGTGAGCGGACGCTCGACCTCGTCACCTTCCCAGGTGTCGCGGTCCACCGCCTTGCCATGCCGCAACAACCAGAGATGCATCGACGGCTTCGTAGAGCCTGGCGCCCCGGCGGCAAGGAGCGCTGGCGCCGCCTGCCTCGGGGCCTAGAACCCCGCCCATTCCAGGAGTCCGCCATGGCCAAGTCCACCTCGTCCACGTCCGCCAAAAAAGAGAAGGTCGTCCTCGCCTATTCTGGCGGCCTGGACACCTCGGTCATCGTGCGCTGGCTGGAGCAGAAGGGCTACGACGTGATCTGCTTCTGCGCCAATGTCGGCCAGCAAGAGAAGTACCCCGACCTCAAGGCCAAGGCGCTGAACTCTGGCGGCTCGAAGTGCTACATCATCGACATGCAGGAGGAGTTCGCCAAGGACTTCGTGTTCAAAGCCATCGCCTGGAACGCCAAGTACGAGGGCCGCTACCTGCTTGGCACCAGCCTCGCCCGCCCGGTCATCGCCAAGCACATGGTCGAGGTCGCCAAGAAGGAGGGCGCGACGATCATCGCCCACGGCGCCACCGGCAAGGGCAACGACCAGGTGCGTTTCGAGCTGACCGCCTACGCCCTGCTGCCGGGCGTGAAGATCATCGCCCCCTGGCGCGACCCGGAGTTCAACCGCGAGATCAAGGGCCGCGCCGAGTGCATGGCCTATGCCGCCAAGTGGGGCATCCCGGTCAAGGCCACCGCCAAGGAGCCGTGGTCCTCGGACGACAACCTGCTGCACATCAGCTTTGAAGCCGGCATGCTTGAGGACCCGGGTGCACGCCCGCTGGATCGCATGTTCCAAAAGACCCTCCCCCTCGACCAGGTGACCGCCAAGCGCGAGGCCATCACGGTCGACTTCGTCGAAGGCGTCCCGGTTGCGATCAACGGCAAGAAGATGTCCCCGGCCAAGCTCCTCGCCGCCGCCAACGACCTCGGCTTCAAGCACGGCATCGGCCGCATCGACATGGTCGAATCGCGCTTCGTGGGTATGAAGTCCCGCGGCGTGTATGAGACCCCCGGCGGCACCATCCTGATGAACGCCCACCAGGACCTGGAAGCCCTGACCGTGGGCAAGGACCTGCTGCACACCAAGAACACCCTGGCGGTGCGCTGGGCCCAGATGGCCTATTTCGGCTTCTGGTTCTGCGAGGAGTTCGCGGCCCTCGACGCCTTCCTCGCCGTCAGCCAGCGCCACGTCACCGGCCGCGTACGACTCGAACTCGACCGCGGCAATGTCACCGTGGTCGGCCGTGAAAGCGCCCACAGTCTGTACGACGCCGCGATCGCCTCGATGGAGGCCGACGGCGGCGCCTATGACCAGTCCGACGCCACCGGCTTCATCCGCCTGCAGGCCCTTCCACTGCGCGTCGCCGCCCGTCGCGAGGCCCGGCTCGCCGCCAAGAAACAATAACCCCCTGCGATCAGCCCGCGGTTGCGCCACCGTGGGTTCATCGGATATACTAACCACGTGGATATCCGCAGCAAAGTTCTGCTCATCAGCGGTGGCGCCGTGGTCCTGCTCGCGGTGGCGGTGTATGCGGTCGGCTCGGTGCTTATCACCGCCCAGGCGGACCAAGCCGCCATCCACGCGATTAATCCGCGTGTCCAAGCCCGGGCGACGGTGGCGACTCTGGCGGTGGCGGTCGGCGTCGGCGGCGCCCTGGTCACGGCGCTCATGGTGGTGCTGCTCGACAGCCTCGCCCTGCGTCGGCTGGTGCACTTGCGCACCGCCGTGGATCGGCTCGCTAGCGAAGCGGACGACGCCCGTCTCCTGCTGCCCGTCGCCAGCCAGGACGAGGTCGGACACCTCTCCCTGGCCATCGCGACGCTGGCGCACCGCCTCGATGCGGCCCGGGCCCAGACCGACGAGCGCAACCGCTGGCTCACCACCACCCTGGTCTGCGCCGGCCTGGGCCTGTGGGAGTGGCGTCACGGCTCCGGCATCCGCATCGATGCCGGAGCCGCAGCCCTGATCGGACAGCGTCTGGCGGGCAACGACCTCGCCGCCGGGGACTGGTGGGCGATGATCCACCCCACTGACCGCCGCACCCTGCGCAGCGCCGTGGCTCGCCACCTCGCCGGCCCGTCCCGACCACTCGACGCCATGGTGCGACTCACGTCGGCCCCGGAGCGTTGGCTGCGCATCCAGGGCCGTCTGGCGGGTGATGGCAGCCGGATGCTCCTGGGCACGGTGGCTGATGCCACCGCCGATGTGGCCGCCGCCAATGACCTGCGTCGCGCTCGGCTCGATGCCGAGGCCGCCACCGTGGCCAAGAGCTCGTTCCTGGCCAACATGAGCCATGAGATCCGCACCCCGATGAACGGCGTGCTGGGCATGGCCGAACTGCTGCTCGCCGCGCCCCTGGCTCCGGACCAGGCCGAGTGCGCCGCCACGCTGCAACGTTCAGCGCGCATGCTCCTCGGCCTGCTCGACGACCTGCTCGACCTGTCGAAGATCGAGGCTGGTCGGCTTGAATTGTCGATCGCTCCCTATGCCCCGGCCCAGCTCCTCCATGACACCGCCGAGCTGTTCACCGGGATCAACCCCGCGATCGAACTGGTGGTCGAGCTCGCCCCGGAGCTGCCGCCGCTGGTGCGCGGGGATGGCATCCGTCTGCACCAGATGCTGGCCAACCTGGTGTCGAATGCGGTGAAATTCTCGCGCTGTGGCACGGTGCGGATCGCCGCCACCTGCCTGGATGGCCGGCTGCGTTACACCGTCGAGGACCAGGGCATCGGCATCAGCCCGGCACGCATCGGTCTGTTGTTCACGCCGTTCACCCAGGCCGATGCGGCGGTGGGGGCGAGCTTCGGCGGGACCGGCCTGGGCCTGTCCATCGCCCGCCATCTCGCCCGGATGATGGGCGGGGACATCGTGGTCTCCAGTCGCGAGGGCCACGGCACCCGCTTCGTCATCGACCTTCCGCTGGTCGCCGAACCGGGCGAGCCCCCGTCCGGTCCGGTGATCGTCCTGGGGAGGACTTCCCTCCTGTTAGTCGATGATCTCCCTGAGCAGCGCCGCGCTCTAGCCAACCAGCTGAGCACCTGCGGAGCGCTCGTGACCCAGGTGGCCAGCGCTGGCGAGGCCCTGGCCGAGCTGCATGGCGCCGTCACCGCCCAGCGTCCCTTCCACGCCGTGGTGGTGGATGCCGGGCTGCCCGGTTTCGCGGGCACGGATCTCGCCCGGGCGGTCAGTCTTGAGCCCACCCTCACCGGCATCCCGCTGATCCTGCTCCTCACCCGGCCCGGCAGCGAGGAGGGTGCGGGATTCGCAGCGGTGCTCGCCAAACCGGTGCGCACCCGCACCTTGGCCAGCACCCTGATCACGGCCCTGCATCGGCCCGATCCGGGGCTGTTACAGGCGCTCGCTGCCAGCCCGACGCAGCTCCCGCCCAGCCGCGTCCTGTTGGTCGAGGACAATCCCGTGAACCAGCAGGTCACCTCGCTGATGCTGCGTCGACTGGGCGCCGAGGTGGTGGTGGCGGCGAATGGCCGTGAAGCTCTCGACCGGCTGGCCGAAGGGAGTTTCACCGTGGTCTATCTCGACTGCCGCATGCCGGTGATGGACGGCTTCGCTTGCATCGCTGCGCTGCGCGCCCAGGAGGCCGGCAGCACTCGTCATCAACCGGTGGTCGCGCTCACCGCCAACGCCTATCCCGAAGACCGCGCCCGCTGTCTCGCCGCCGGCATGGATGGATTTCTCGCCAAACCCCTGGCCGAACGCACCCTGTTCCGGGATTTACGGCAATGGGTGACGCCATGACCACCCTGCCGCCGCTCGCTGTGGTGCTCGACCACGACGCCGACCGGGCCGGATCCTGGGGCCGCGCCGCCGTCGCCTGCGGCTTCGTGGTCGACACCGCGACTGACGGCCCAGCCGCCCTCGCCCTGTTGTACCGGATTCCGCCCGCGCGCCCGATGCTGCTACTGGTCGCCAGCGATCTGCCCGGCATGGGGGCCATCGCCTGTGCCCGCGCGGCGCGCACCCTGCCCGGCCGGGCGCGGATCCCGGTGGTCTGGGGCGGAGCCGCCCCGGACTCCCAGACGATGCCCTTGAGCGTGGGGCTGCCAGGTCCCGACGCCGCCGCCCTCGCCACCGTCTGGGAGCGCCTCGCGCCCCTCGCGCTGCCCGACCCGCTACGCCTCCTGGTGGCCTGTCCCGCCCCCGCTGACCGCCAGCGCCTGACCGCGGTCCTGACCGCAGCCGGCTGCCTGGTGCAGGCCGCCGCCACCACCGCCGAGGCCGCGCACCGCATCCACGCCTTCCGGCCCGATGCCGTGCTGCTGCATGGCGACCTTGCCGTTGCCGGCCTCGCGACGACGCGGCGCGGATGGCACCTCGCCACCGTCGGCGGAGCCGCCACCACCCTGCCTGCTGGCTCTGCGGCGCTCATCCCACTCGATGAACCGGGCCCCACGCTCCTCGCCCTGGTGGCGCGCTGGCTGGGGGATCCAGGGCCGCTGCCCGAAGCGCCATTGCTCGACCGCACCACCGTCAGCGAGGTTCTGGACTACGGCCCGGACGCTGCGGGGGTCCTGCTGGAAACCTTCCGCAGTGACCGACTCCAGCGCCTCATGGCGCTCGACCAGGCGCTCGCTCAGGGCGACGCTGGCGCGGCCATCGAAGCCCTGCATGCGCTCAAGGGCGGAGCCGGCGGCCTTGGCCTAGCCCGGCTGCGACGGCACGCTGCGGCGCTCGAACACGCTGCGCGGTCACACGATCTGGCGCGCGTGGCT
>JBILDK010000014.1:0-16177 GCA_044352625.1 Planctomycetota bacterium | reverse complement strand
ACACCATGGCGTGGCGCTGCGGCCCTTCGGCCTGCCCATCGGCGTGACTGCGACCGATGCCGTCTTCAACGCCCTGGCGGATGCGGCCGGCGCTCCGCTGCCTGAGCGTATCCTGGCCGAGCGCGGCCGCCTGGTCGACGCCTACGTCGACGGACACAAGTATCTTGCCGGGAAACGGGTCGCGCTGGTCGGTGATCCGGATCTGGTGGTCGCCTTGGCCGGATTCTGCGCCGAAATCGGCCTGGTTCCGGTGTTGGCCGCCACCGGCGCCATCACCGGCCGGCTGGCCGGAGCCGTGGCCGCGGTCGGCGCTGGTGCGGCCGAGGTGCTGGAAGATGGCGACCACCAGCACATCGGCGAGCGCATCGAGCACCTGCAGCCGGATCTCATCCTGGGACCGAGCAAGAGCTACACCACGTCGCGGAAGCTCAGCATCCCGCTCGTCCGCGTGGGCTTCCCGGTCCACGACCGCATCGGGGCCGGACGCATCCTGCATCTCGGCTATCGCGGCACCCAGCGTCTGTTCGATGAGATCGTCAACACCCTCCTGGAGCACAACCAGGACACTTCGGAGACTGGCTATGCTTACCTCTGACTGCCACCCCGATGCCAAGACGGCAGCCCATCCCTGTTTTTCAGCGGATGCCAAGCACACCAACAGCCGCCTGCACGTACCGGTGGCGCCGAAGTGCAACATCCAGTGCAACTACTGCAACCGGTCCTACGACTGCGTGGCCGAAAGCCGGCCCGGAGTCACCAGCACGATTCTGGAACCATGGCAGGCGGAGCGCTATGCCGAGGAACTGATCGCCTCGGACCCGTCGATGACGGTGGTCGGGATCGCCGGTCCCGGCGACGCCCTGGCCAACGCGGCCGCATCGCTGGAGACCCTGACCCTGATCCACGCGGCGCATCCGAGCGTCGCCTTGTGCGTGGCGACCAATGGGCTGGCCCTGCCGCAGCATGCCGATGCCCTGGCCGATGCCGGGGTGAGCCATGTCACCGTCACGGTGAACGCGGTCGATCCCGACATCGGCAAGTGGCTCTACGCCTGGGTGCGCGACGGGAAGAACGTGCTGCGCGGCCGCGCCGCCGCCGAACTGCTGTGGGAACGGCAGCGTGAGGGCATCGCCAAGCTGGTCGCCCGCGGTGTGGTGGTGAAGATCAACACCATCGTCGTCCCGGAGATCAACAGCGGCCACACCGGTGAGATCGCCGCCGCGTGCAAGGCGCTGGGCGCGACCATCCACAATTGCATGGCCCTGGTTCCGGTTGCCGGGGCCGAGTTCGCCGATGTCCCGGAACCGTCGGCCGCCGAGATGGCCGCCGCCCGCGCCGCCGCCGCGGTGCACCTCCCGCAGATGGAGCACTGCGCCCGCTGCCGCGCCGACGCCGTCGGCCGGATCGGCGCCCCGATGGAACCCAGCCAGTTCACGATCCTTGAACGTCATTCCGCCGCCGCCAAGCCGGGCCGCAGTCTGGTCGCGGTGGCCTCCCAGGAGGGCATGTTCGTCAACCGCCATCTGGGCGAGGCCGATGAACTGCTCATCTTTGCCGAAGGCACGGGCGGCGAGTTCATCCAGGTCGGCGTCCGCCAGGCGCCCGAACCGGGGAACGGCTCGGCCCGCTGGCACGATCTGGCCGATCTGCTGGTGGACTGCCGCGCCCTGCTTGTCTCCGGCATCGGTCCCTCGCCCACCGAGATCCTGCGCGCCAGCGGATTGCGCGTGTACGAGACCGAAGGCCTGGTCAGCGACCTCGTGCCCAAGGCCTTCGCCGGCGGCGAGATCAGGAAGATGAAGAAACCCTTCAAATGCGGCGACGGCTGCGGCGGCAACGCCAAAGGCTGTGCTTAATCCTGGGGAGGGGATTGGTCGCCACGGCACGGGATGGCTGACGCCATTATCCCCCGTGCCATGGCGAGTCGCCCCTCCCCAGACCCCACCCCAGGAATAGTCATGCCCAAGCCCAAACACCACCTTCTGCTCTGCTCCAGCTCCCGCGTGGCGGGCGAGCCCAACGGCACCTGCACCCGCCGGGATGCACCGTCGCTCATCCAGTACCTGCAGGAGGGCATCGATGAGCGCGGCATCGACAACGTGCTCGTGTCCAACACCGGGTGCCTGAAGATGTGTGCCGAGGGTCCGGTCCTGATCGTCTATCCCGAAGGCTGGTGGTACGGCAAGGTGACCGAGGACACGGCCGATGAGATCCTCGACGCCCTGGCCGAAGGCAAACCGGCCGAGTCCCACCTCGTGGCCTAGCCATGCTGCTCGACACCACCCTGCGCGAAGGCGAGCAGGCCCCCGGGGTGCGCTTCACCGCGCCCCAACGGCGGCAGATCCTGAGCGCCCTGGGTCGGGCCCGGGTGGAGGCCATCGAGTGCGGCTGGGCCGGACATCCGGATCTGGCTCAGACCGTTGCAGATGCCCGGCGGCTCGCGCCGCATGCCGGCCTCGCCGTGTGGTGCCGGACTCGCGCTGACGATGTGGCGCGGGCAGCGGCGGTGCGCCCGGACTGGATCAGCGTCGGCCTGCCCGGTTCCGACCTGCATCTGGAACGACGGCTCCATCGCGACCGGGCCTGGGCCCTGGCCCAACCGGCGGCGTTAGCCGCGTTGGGTCACGCGCACGGCTGCGCCATCGCCCTCGGCATCGAGGACGCGACCCGCGCCGATCCGACTTTCGTCGCGGAGCTGGCTGCGGCGGCGGAAGCGGCGGGCATTCGCCGTCTGCGCCTTGCCGACACCTGCGGCCTGGGCGAGCCAGACGGCATCGCCCGACTGGTGGCCCAGGTCCACCCGTATTTCAGCGGCGTCCTCGGGCTGCATCTGCACGACGACTTCGGCTTGGCCATGGGCAACGCCGTGGCCGGGATCGGCGCCGGGGCCGACAGCTGCGATGGCAGCCTGCTCGGCCTGGGCGAACGCGCCGGCATCGTTGCCAGCGAACGTCTAGCCGGGTGGGCGTGCCTGCGCCGGGGCGGCAGCGGACTGCACCTGCCGCCGGTGTTGGCCGCTGCCCGACGCCTCGCCACCTGGACCAGCCGCACCATCGATCCCGACCGACCGCTGCTGGGTAGCGGGCTGTTCACCTGCGAGAGCGGCATTCACCTGCACGGTTTGCTGCGCGATCCGCGCACCTTCGAGCCTTATGATCCGGCGCTGGTCGGGGCCACACGTCAGGCGGTCCGCAGTTGGAAAGGGGGACGCACGGCGGCGGTGGTCATGGGCTGAGGCGGTGTGGAGGAATCCCCCAGCACGCCCTGGCGGACCGTGCTAGGCTCAGGGCATCACCCTCCACCAGGAGCCTTCCCATGCGTCTCACCTCCCTCCTCGCCGCCGTCGCCTTCGTCGCCGTGGCACTACCCTCCCTCTCGGCCGGCGACGAACCCGGCAAGGGCAAGGGCAAGGGCGCCGAAACCTTCGCCAAGCTGGATGCCGACAAGGACGGCCGCATCACCAAGGCCGAGTGGGACGCCGGTAAGGCCATGCGCAAGAATGCCGAAGAAGACCGTTTCGACAGCGACAAAGATGGCGACCTGTCCAAAGCGGAAAAGGAGGCCCGCCGCACCGCCCATCAGGCCGAATTCAAGGCCAAACATCCGGAGGCCTTCGCCAAGGCCGACACCAATGGAGACGGCTCGCTGTCGAAAGAAGAAGCCAAGGCCATACACGAGGCGCGCAAAAACGACGACAAACCCGATATGTTCACCCGCCTGGACGCGGACAAAGACGGAACTGTCACCCGAGAGGAATGGCAGTCCCGTAAAGACCATGGTAAAGGCCACGGCAAGGACGACCAGCCCAAGCCCTGAGCGTTGGTGAGACGGACACGCGGATTTCACGACAGATACGCACATGAGGGCAGGTGTTGCCCCAGGGCCGCTCGCTACGTACACCTGCCCTCATGCACGTCCCAGTCCCTGCCGCCCTAGCCATACCTGAAGATCGTCCACATAGGTGAACAATACCGGGATCACCAGCAGGCTGAGGACGGTCGAGGTGATGAGGCCGCCGATGACCACGATGGCCATGGGCGAACGGAAGCTTGGCTCGGCCCCCAGACCCAGGGCCACCGGCAGCATGCCCGCGGTCATGGCAATGGTGGTCATGAGGATCGGTCGGGCGCGCTTGTGGCAGGCGTCGAGCAGCGCCGCACCGCGCTCCAGACTGTGAACCCTCCGCGACATCAAGGCGTATTCCACCAGCAGGATCGAATTCTTGGTGACGATGCCCATGAGCATGAGCAAACCGATGACCGAGGGCATGGAGATGGAGTTGTTGGTCGAGAGCAGCGCCACGAACGCGCCCCCGGCGGACAGCGGCAGGGCGGCGAGGATGGTGATCGGTTGCAGGAAATCGTGGAACAGGAGCACGAGCACGATGTAGATGCAGAGGATGCCGATGAGCATCGCCGTGCCGAAGCGGCCGAACAGCTCGGCCATGCGTTCCGCATCGCCCGCACTCGAACGGCTCACGCCGGGCGGCAGGTTGACGAGTGACGGGAGCAGATTGGCTTCATTGAGGACCGTGCCCAGGGCGCGGCCCGCCAGCTCGATGTCGAGGGACACGGTGCGCATGCGATCGAGGCGGTCGATCTGGGCCGGACCGCTGCCCAGGCCGACCTCGGCCACCGAGCCGATCGGGATGCCGCCCCGGGCAGTGGGCACATCCAATGCGCTGATCGCAGCGAGGTCCTGACGGAAGGCCGGGGCGAGGCGCACGCGGATCGGCACCTGGCGGCTGGGCAGGTTGAGCTTGGGCAGGGCCGCAGCGAAGTCGCCGCCGCTGGCCAGACGCATGGCCGCCGCCAAGCCCTGGGCGGTGACGCCGAGTTCGGCGGAGCGCTGGCGGTCGGGCCGGACATGGATCTCCGGGCGTTGCAGGCTGGCGAGCGAGGTGACGTTGCCGATGCCGGGCAGGCTGCGCAGGTCGGCGAGCACCGCCTGGCTGGCGGTGGTGAGGGCGATGGGATCGTCGCTGGCCAGGGTGATGGTCAGCTTCTCGCCGCTATGCAGGCCGCCCACCGAGACCCGGGCGCCGGGCACGTTGCGCAAGGTCTCGCGGATCACGCCCTCCATCGCGGCCTGGGTGCGCGCACGGTCGGTGCGGTGGACCAGGCTCACGGTCAGGGCGGCCTTGCGCACATCGCTGCCGCCACCGCCATCGAGCGGTCCGCCGCCGCCGGCCGAGCTGCCCACGACGATGAAGACGCGGGTCACCTCGTTCAGACCGGCGAGCAGGCGCTGGGCGGTGAGGGCGGCAGCCCGCGTGTCCTCCAGCGAGCTGCCTGGGGCGAGTTCGAGATTCACGCTGGTCTGGTCGCGGTCGGCGGCGGGCACGAAGCCGGTGGGCAGCAGCGGGATCAGCGCCACAGAACCGATGAAGAATGCAGCGACGCCCAGCGTGGTCAGCACGCGATGGCGCAGGCACCAGGCTGTTGAGGCCAGATAGGCGCCCATCAGACGGCTGTCACTGACCGCCGGAGGATGCGCCTTGAGACCGTAGGCCGACATCATCGGGGTGAGCAGCCGGGCAACGAGCAGCGAGGCGGCGACCGCGGTGGCGGTAGTGATGCCGAACTGGATGAAGAAGCGCCCGGGGATGCCGCCCATGAAGGCGGTGGGCAGGAACACCGCCACCAGGGTCAGCGAGGTGGCGATCACCGCCAGGCCGATCTCGTCGGCGGCATCGATCGCGGCATCGATCGGCGATTTGCCCATGCGCAGGTGGCGCACGATGTTCTCGACCTCGACGATGGCGTCATCCACCAGGATGCCGACCACCAGAGCGAGGGCGAGCAGGGTGAGCACGTTGAGGCTGAAGCCGCACCACTGCATGACCAGGAAGGTGGGCAGCACCGAGAGCGGCAAGGCGATGGCCGAAATGACCGTGGCCCGCCAGTCGCGCAGGAACCAGAACACCACCAGCACCGCCAGCGCAGCACCTTCAAACAGCAGTTCCATCGAGCCGCGGTAGTTGTCGAGCACCGGATCGACATTGTTGTAGGCCTCGGTGATCTGCACCTGGGGCTGGGCGGCACGCAGCCGGTCGAGGGCCTGACGCACGCCGGCGGCCACCGCCACTTCGGAGGCACCGCGGGTGCGCATGACGGTGAACGCGACTACCTGCTCGCCGTCGGCGAGGGCGTAGCTGCTGCGCTCGGCGTGGCCGTCGCGCACGGTGGCGATGCGATCCAGCCGAATCTGCCGGCCGCCGGAGACGGGAATGTCGAGGGCCGCCAGCTCGGCGGCGGTGCCCACTGCCGCCAGGGTACGCACCGACTGCACCACGCCGCCGATGTCGCCGCGTCCACCCGAGGCGTCGCGCTGCACCTCGCGTAGGCGCTGGCTGATGTCCGCCGCGGTCACCCCCAAGCTGGCCATGCGTACCGGATCGAGCTCGACCTGGACCTCGCGGTCGATGCCGCCCTGGCGCGACACCCGGCCCACACCACGCACCGCGAGCAGCGCCTTGCTCACGTCGTTGTCCACGAACCACGACAGCGCCGCCTCGTCGAGCCGGTCCGAACGCACGATGAACGTCGCCACCCCGCCGGCGGTGGTGATGCGCGAGACCACCGGGTCGCGCAGGTCGGCCGGCAGGTCGGCGCGCACCGCGTCCACCGCGTTGCGCACTTCGTTGAGCGCGATCTCGCTGTCCTTGTCGATGTCGAACTCGACGCGGATCGCGACCATGCCGTCGGTGATGGTGGTACGCACGTGCTCGATCCCGCCGAGCGCGGCGACGGCGTCTTCAAGCTTGCGCGCGACCTCGGTTTCGAGCTGGGCGGGTGCGGCGCCCTCCAGTCCGGCGCTGATGGTGACCACCGGCACGTCGATGTCGGGAAAGTTCTGGATCGGGAGGGCGCGGAAGGCGCCGATCCCGAGCAGGGTCAACAGCCCGAACAGCAGCAGGGCCGGCACCGGCCGGCGGATCGACCAGGTGCTGACGTTCATGGCTGCACCCGCACCCGGTCGTGGTCATTGAGGAAGGCGCCCCCGGAGCCGACCACCAGTTCCCCGGCGGTCAGACCCGTGGTGATTTCGACCCGGCCCTGGCGCCGCCGCCCGGTGACCACCGGGCGCTGCTCGACCTGATCGTCGCGGCAGGTGAAGACGAAGCTGCGCCCGTCGCGCAGCACCACGCTGGCCTCGGGGACGTGCAGCGCCGGGGCGTCGCCGAGCACGATGAGGCCATGGGCGTACCAGCCGGCGCGGGCGCCGCTGTCGGCGGGCAGGGCCACGCGCACCCGCAGCAGGCGGGTGGCGGGATCGGCCGCCGGTTCGATCAGGTCCACGCTGCCCTGGCAGGTGCGCCCATCGGGCAGGTTGACGGTGGCCACCTGGCCGACGCGCACCGCGCCTGCATCCGCCGCATCGACCTCGGCGCGCCATACGATGCGCCCCTGGCGGATGAGCCGGAACAGTTCGCTGCCCGGCTGGACCACCGCGCCCAGGGCCACCTGGCGAACGCTGATGATCCCGTCATCGACCGCGCGGACGCGGGTCTGGGCGAGGCGCAGCTCCTGATTGGCGAGACGGGCCTTGGCGGCGGCGAGCTCGGCGGTGGCACGGGCCTCGGCGGCGAGGTACTGGGCGATGAGCTGCTCCGACAAGGTGCCGTCGCGCTTGCCCTGGCGTCCGCGGTCGGCGTTGGCGCGGGCCTCGGCTGCAGTGGCTTCGCCCTGTGCCAATTGCGCCGCGGCCACCGCCACGTCGGCGGTCACGCTGTCGTCGGCGAGGCGGGCCAATTCCTGGCCGCGGGTCACCACGGCGCCGACATCCACCAGCACCTCGGCAATGCGCAGACCGCCGGTTTCGGCGGCGATGATGCCCTCCTGCCAGGGAACCAGGGTACCGTTGGCCGGCAGGTCCCGGGGCCACAACGCCGGTTCGGGCAGGGCCACGGTCACGGTGAGCGCAGGTCGTGGGGGAGTGGTGGCCGGCGGGCGCCGGGCTCGAACCACGAGGAAGGCCATCCCGGCGACGGCTGCGGCCAGCAGCAGGAACAGAACGAGACGGACAGGAGTGCTCATGGGGTGGTCTCGATCGGCAGGGAGACGCCGAGCAGCAAGATCATGGCGTCGGCGGTCTGGCGGATGGCCTCGGCGGTCAGCGACGCATCGCAGCGCTCAACGCCGATGATGCGTTCCATGGTCGGCCGGGCGGTCATCAGCAGGCGCAGCATGGCGGGCAGGTGCAGGGCCCAGACGTGGGCCTCGGTAGGATTGGCGTGGGGCCGCACCTGGCGGTGGATGGCGACCCAGCGCGCATGGAGCGGCGCCGCCAGCAGGTCGACGATCACGGAGTGCGCCGAGGACGGCTGGGTCATCTCGCGCACGATCAGCTGCGCCTGCCATGGGATTGCGCGCGGACCGGTGAGGATCTCGAACAGCAGCCGCACCCGCAGCCGGATGGTGGCGGCAAGGTCGGTCGGGGCGTCGCGTGGCGTCGTCAGATCGTCGCTGGCGCGAAACGCCTCCTGGTGCTGGTCGCAGACCGTGGTGAGCACCGCCAGGTAGAGCGCCTTCTTGCTCCCGAAGTGGTAATGGATCGCCGCCAGATTGGCGCCGCTGGCCTCACTGATTGCGCGGGTGCTGGTACCATCGAAGCCGTGCTCGGCGAACAGGCGGCCCGCAGCCTGGATGAGCTGGTGGCGGGTGGTCGAGGCGTCGGGAGCAGGCATACGGGGTCCTGGGCGGGCTGAAAGAATAACCCGACCAATAATTCAGTCAAACGACTGAATGAGAGTAACGGAGGGTCGGCCCTTGCCCTTGCCGCGAGGGACCATCATCCCGCCATGACTGCCCCACACCGCTGTACCAACTCGTGTGGCAGCACGCCTTTTCAACGCGTGGCGCTGCTTGTGGCGGTAACCATGACGCTGGGGGCGGTCGAATTCCGGGCCGGGCTTAGCGCCGGAGTAACCCGCTTGGACCTGGATCATGGGGAGAGCTACCGGGCGATGGCTCCGGCGATTCGGGTGCATGGGTTGTGGCCGGTGCTGCGCCTGGATCCGCTAGCCGTCAATCTGGGACTTACCGGGCAGGCAGGTGCGGTGCTGGCGGTCAAAGGGGACGATCGCCGCTATGTCGCGTTGCAGGCCGCCGTCGGGCCGCTGCTGGGAACCGAAGTGAAAATCGGCAGGACCCGACTTGGGGCGGCCGGATGGTGGACGGGTGGTTATGCCCGGCAGCGGGCGGACGGCCCGTGGGCAGAGGCTACTGCCGCCGGATTTCAGCGTCAGGTCGGACTTGAGACCACGTGGCTGCTGCCGCTCGACCATCGGGTTGAAATGGGACCGCGTCTGGCCCGGGCGCAGACCCGCATGCCGGCCGGGGTCGAACTTGATGAATGGCTGCTGGGAATTGAACTGGCGTGGCGGTCAAGCCCTTGAGGACGTTTCGCGGTGCGACTGTACGCTGGGCGCATGTGCCGGGTTGCGACAGGGGCAGGTTGACGATACGAACAGCGAGCCGATGACCGATCCCAAACGTTCGCACCTGGTGGCTGACCGCTACGCGCTGATCAATGAAATCGGCAAGGGCACCTCCGGCCGCGTTTTCCTGGCTTGGGATCAGCATCTTGAGCGCCAGGTCGCCATCAAGGTGCTTGATCCGCGCATGGCCACCGACCGCGAGGTTGTCGAGCGCTTTCAACACGAGATCCGCTGTACCGCCCGGCTCAACCACCCGGGCATCGTGGCGGTATTCGAGTCGTCCAAGACCCATGATGGCGACCTCTGCTACGTCATGAACGTGGCCCGAGGCAAGACGCTTGAGGAGCACCTCGATCAGTTGCGTGAGGCGGTCGAGCCGTGGCACGACATGACCCTCATCGACCGCCTGACGCTGTTTCTCAAAATCCTTGATGTGATGGCCTATGCGCACAACCAGGGGATTGTGCACCGCGACCTCAAGCCGGCCAACATCATCATCGGCACCTACGGCGAGGTGTGGATCCTGGATTGGGGCCTGGCCCGCAGTCTGCGCGACGATCCGGCCCGGGACATGCTCGAAGCCTATGACGATCTCTTTGCTGACGATCAGGTGGTGACCCCACAGCAGCTCGTCAAGAAGATCAACATGGAGGCCGCCACCCTGGTGATGGGGGGCGAGGGTGCGGGAGAAGCCGTCCCCGGCGATACCGCTGCATTGCGGCCCGACGAGGCCGGTACCCGGTCCACCTCCGCCCTGGTCGGCGAGGATCCGGTGGCGGAGATCAGCGCCGGGCCGGAGCGTCGGCCGACCACCCACCTCGACATGACGGCCCGGGATTTCACCGCGGCCACGCCCCAGCGCAGCGACCGCGTGCAAGCGACGGAGGAAAACGAGGTCAGCACCGGTACCTCCAGCCGCATGGGGGTGGCGGTCAGTGCGCGGCTTGCGGCCTCGCTGCGCCAGGGCACCTCCAGCCGCATGCGCGGGGTCGAGGCACGGCAACCCTCGCAGCGCATCGCCCGTTCCACCCAGCACGGCCAGGTGCTGGGGTCGCCCTCCTACATGTCTCCCGAGCAGGCCGACGGCAAGGCCGCCCAGGCCGACCAGCGCACCGACATCTATTCCCTGGGCGTGATCCTGGTCGAACTGCTCACCCTCAAGACGCCCTGCGAGGTGCGCACCGAGGACACCCTGCTCAGCATCATCGGCCGGGTGCGGGCCGGTAGCCGCCGGCGCCTGGCCGAACTGTGGAATGACGCGCCCCAGCCGCTGCAGGTCATCAGCGAATGGGCTTTGGCCCTCGATCCGCAGGAACGCTATCCCGACTGCACGGTGTTCGCAGGCGAATTGCGCCTGCTCCTGCAGCAGCTCTCGGCTTCCTACAGCGAACTGGAACGCCAGCGTTTGGCCCGTGAGCGCGAAGCGGCATGGCTGCCGGTAGGCATGTGGGACTTCGCCGCCAGCCGTGATGCTGGCCCGTTTGCCGTCGTATCGCGCGCGGTGCGGGCCGAGCAGGTCGGCCAGGTGCACCACCCCGAACTCGGCGGCATGCTGCTGGGCGGAGTCGGACTGCAGTACTATCCGCTGGTGGTGACGCCGGGCGAGGATGTGCGCATCACCATCAATGTCGATATCGTCAATGGCAGCGAGTTCTGGCTGATGCTGCGCGGCACCCCGCCGGGGGGCTGCTATCAGGTGCGCTATGGCGCGTACGATGGCCGCTGGCTCGGCATCTGTCGCAGCGATGGGGAGACCGAATTGGTCGAAGCGCCGACGTGGCTGACCCTGCGCCCGCTGCGGCATGGCTACTCCACCACGGTTGAGCGCCGCGGCGGCCGCCGCCGGCTGGTGATCGAGGCGGTGGGCTCGCGGCTGATGGTGACGGTGGACGAGCACGAGCCGCTCGAGGTCCATGACACGTCACCCCTGACCACGGGCTCGGGCGAAGTCCTGGCCCTCGCCACCCTGGGCAGCCAGGCGGTGGTGAGGTCCCTGCGCATCGAACGCCGGCGCAGCCCGCTGATGGTCCCGGCGCACCACACCGGCAATGAACTGCTGCGCCTTGGTCTCAACGGCGAGGCGGTGGACTTCTACCGCCGCTTCCTTGCGGAACACTCCGGGGCCGAGGTCGGGGCCGAGGCCCACTTCATGCTCTGCCAGGCGCTGCTGCGTCATGGTGACGCGGCCGGGGCCGAAGCGGCGCTGCGCGAGTTCCTCAGCGAATATCTCGAACACCGGCTGGGCCAGGATGCGATCTTCGAAGTCGCCCGGTTGCGCCTGCTTCACGGTGGCGGTATTCGCCGTGCCGCCCAGGAACTGCTCTCGTACCAGGAATCCGGCGACGTGGTGCGCACGCGCTTCAGCCTGTGGCTGCTCAGCTACATCCGCGGCGAGATCATGGGCCACGGCATCTCAGGCGAGGTCGAGCAGACCCTGCGCTTGCTGCGCGGCCTGATCAAGGGCAGCCCCGACGAGGAACCGCTGCTCGCTACCTTCAGCTCGGTGATCTCGGCGGCGCTGCGCGTGCATCTCTCGCGGCTGGTGGATCACGACGATGCCAATGGAGTGGCCGCCTGCCGCGAGTTCCAACGCCGCTGCCAGGCGGTGGGCTACCGCCTGGCGATCCGCGACCAGCGCTTGGTAGATGCCTACCGCGAACTTGCCGTGCATCTGCTCGCGCTTGAAGACCCGGCCGAGACCGTGCTGTGCATCGGTCGCGGCGAAGACGACCCGCAACTGATGGTGGATTTCCTGCGTGACGCGCTGGCCCTGGTTGAACACGGATGCGAACGCCTGCTGCTGGCGGCGCTTGCCGGCGATGACATCACCCCGATCGAGCATCTACTGCGTGCGGCCCTGCATCGCCGCCTGGGCGATGAGAAATCTGCCCGTCTCGATCTTGAATGGTGCTTTCGCCTGACCGACCTGCTCGAAACCGAGCGCACCTCGCTGGTGTTGCTGGTAGCAGCGCGGCTGGGTTGTTACGGGCTCGGCTACCTGCCCTGGGAGCTGGTTGAGGAAGGCCTACGCACCATCCAGGGCGACCCTGCCAGCCACGCTTTCATCGCACTCTCCGCCTTCCTGGCTGAGAACCTGGGCGACCACACGCACGCCATCCGCATGTATCAGTTACTGTCGGCGCCGGGCAGCGGGTTCCGCCTGGTGGCGCGCCAGGGATTGGTGCGCTTGAAGGCGGTGTGAGTCAACGCGAGCGACCGGGCCGGTCGCGCCCCCAGAGCACCAGGGCTAGCGCGGCGAGGGTGAGCAGGACACCCATGGCGCCGCCACCGCACTTGCGTGCGTCGCTATTGTGGTCATCGAGCGGCGAAGCCGAAGGAAGGGGTTTGGCCAACTGGCCGCCCACTGGGATCTGGATCGACTTGGCTTCGGAGAGGGCGCCAGGCTTGCCCTGGGTGGGCACCCAGATGACGGTGGGGTTGCCAGGCGTGGCCAGGTCATTCACGGCCCCGTCGGCGGGGATCAGGAGCCGGCCGCTTTCCGTGGTCGAGACCAGATCATCAGCCGCATTGAGCAGAAAGGTCTCTTCGCCCACCTGCGGTGTGTAGGTCATGGTGATGGTCGAGCCGGACTGGGACTTGTAGGTCGCATAGCCGCCGGTGTTGAGCCGCAGCTTCAGGCCGGCTTTGGTGGTCTCGCTCAGCGTGGCGATCGCTTCGTTGAAGTTCACCAGGATATCGAACGGCGCACCGTAGATCTGGCCGCCATTGACCGTGGTGGTCAGCGAGGTGACGGTGGGAACCTGGGTGTCGATCTTGGCCGTGAAGGCGCCTTGATTTGGCAGAGTTAGGTTCGCTTTAACCGAGGTGTCGCCCACGGTGTAGATGATGACACCGCCTGGTTGAAGGGCATTCACGCTCGAATAACGGAGATTGCTCGCGCGATCTCCGGCCTTCACCTTGTACGAAAAATTGAGCGTGCTCGTGTTCTCACCAGAAACATATTGTGCTTCATTGTTGATTTCTCGATATTCCTGGCTCTGAACCTCGATCAGAAGCTGGAGGCTCGGCTTGGGTGAACCTGCGCCAGGGGACGTAAACCCTACTGCCGCATTAAAGCGCACCGCAAAATCTATAGTTCCGTCGACGCCGTACACATTGTTTGGTACGGCATCGTTAAGAATATATGAAACACCTGTGACCTGTGCAGGTGCTGTGGCGGTCGGTGTTGGGTCGGCGGCGAACAGCGCGGCAAGGCTCAGGAGGACGAGTGCAGCAGGGCGCAAAGAAACGAGCAACATGGGCATGAGAGTCTCGTGAAGATTTCAGAACCGCCATCCCACCGCAAGGTCCACAGCCGGGCCGTTGCGGGTGATGGTCAGGTCGCTGGTGTCGAGGTTGGGCATGGTGAACGTGCTGCGGGTCTGGCCATAGGCCCATTCGCCCGACAGGCCGATGATCCAGCCGGCATCGGCATAGACCAGTCCGGCCCGGGCCCCAAGCTCCCAGCCATAACCCCAGTCGTCTTTGCGCACGGCGTTGCCAAAGACGTCATAGCCCTGGGTCTGGTTCATGGTCGGACCGCCGCGGCCGACGCCTGCGACCTCCCAGTGCCAGTCGCCAAACTCGGTGTAACGCGGACGTGCCGCGTAACCGAGGCTGCCCATCGCCCAGTATTGCTTGCTGTGCAGTTCGAGGTCGGGCCGGGTGTTGACGCGTTCTGAGCCGCCGGATTGGTAGACCCCTGGGGTCAGGTCGAGGTCGGCGTAACTCAATCCAGCGGACCACAGCATCCCGCCCTTGCCGATGCCCCGTTGCCGCGCCCCGCGCACATACTCGGCGGAATAGCGCAGATTGTAGCGTTTGGCGTCGTCCCAGGCGATGTCGGTCGTGGCGCCCGAAGCGTTGGACACCAGCTCATTGACCTTGGGGGCCAGGACCACGCCGACCGAGAGGCGCAGATCATCGATCGGTGAACCGGTCTCGACCGCCTGGGCGGCGGCGAGAACGGTCAGGCAGAGCAGGATCGGTCGCACGCGGTCACCTCAGCGGTAGATGGGGAAGCGGTCGCACAGGGCGCGGGCACGGGCCTTGGCGTCGGCCAGGGCGGAGGCGTCGTCGCGCTTGCGCAGAGTCTGGTCGATCAGCCGACTGATCTCGACCGCCTCGGCCACGCCGAAGCCGCGGCTGCACACCGCGGGGGTGCCGATGCGGATGCCGCTGCCGGACTGGGCCGGCTGGGTGTCGAAGGGGATGAGGTTCTTGTTCACCGTGACGTCGACCTGGTGCAGCAGGTCTTCGGCCTGCTTGCCGTTCACGCCCTGGCTCATCACGTTGAGCGAGAACAGGTGGTTGTCGGTGCCGTTGCTCACCACCTGCCAGCCGAGGCGCTTGAACTCCTCGGCCATGGCCGAGGCGCTGGCCTTGACCCGGCCCATGTATTCAACGAATTCGGGGCGCAGCGCTTCACCAAAGGCGACCGCCTTGGCGGCGATGACGTGCATCAGCGGTCCGCCCTGGATGCCGGGGAACACCCGCGAATTCACCTTCTTGGCGTGCTCGGGGTCGCGGGCGAAGATCATGCCGCCGCGCGGGCCGCGCAGGGTCTTGTGGGTGGTGGTGGTGACGAAGTCGGCGTAGCCGAACGGGGTCGGGTGCAATCCCGCGGCCACCAGGCCGGCGATGTGCGCCATGTCCACGAAGAGCAGCGCGCCGACCTTCTTGGCGATGGCGGCGAAGCGCGGGAAATCCAGGGTGCGCGAGTAGTTCGAGGCCCCAGCGATGATCATGCGCGGAGCGAACTCGGTGGCGATGCGCTCCAGCTCGTCGTAATCGATGACCTGGGCGTCCTTGGTCACGCCGTAGCTGGCGATGGTGTAGTCGAGTCCCGAGAAGTTGAGCTTGTAGCCGTGGGTCAGGTGGCCGCCGTGGTCGAGGGACATGCCCAGGACCTTGTCGCCCTTCTGCAGTCCGGCAGCCATGTAGACCGCCATGTTGGCCTGGCTGCCGGAGTGCGGCTGGACGTTCACCGCGTAGTCGGTCTTGAACAGCGCCTGGGCGCGCTTGATCGCCAGGACTTCGGCTTTATCGACTTCTTCGCAGCCGCCATAGTAGCGCTTGGCGGGATAGCCTTCGGCGTACTTGTTGGTCAGCACCGAGCCCTGGGCCTCCATCACCGCGGTCGAGACGATGTTCTCGCTGGCGATGAGTTCGATGGTGTGCTGCTGGCGGTCCCATTCCGCCTGGACGATGGCGGCCAATTCGGGATCGGTGTCGCGCAGAGCGCGGTGAGCGGTGTGGCGGGCAATGGCGGACTGGGTGGACATGGCGGCTTTCCTCTATGGGGGTTGGTCGCCCAGGCGCACGGCTCGGATCCGGTGGCTCCACCGCGGTTGCCCGCGTCAGCCCGCACGGGCCTTCAGCGCCAGTCGCCACCGGAGGGATTACTTTCGGCCGAAGTCGGGGTTGGCAAGCGATTCCAGACTGACCAGGGCCATGCGCTGCGGTGGGGTAGGCTCACATCCTCGGACCACCGGCCACCGGCCCGCGGGAAAACACCACCAAGCACGGCCATAAGACGAGTGCCGGTGGATGGAAACCGCGCAGATTTCACCGCAAATCACGTCTGTCCTTCTGCGCCGCAACGAGTAGGCTTCCGCGCTGAAGAAATGGGCACCTCCGCCACGCTCGTCGACTGGTCAGGCACTGCCCTAGAGGGGCGCGTGGTGGTATCGACACCCGAGGGCCAGTCCCTCACGTTTACCGGACTTGCCGAGT
>JBILDK010000224.1:0-5097 GCA_044352625.1 Planctomycetota bacterium | reverse complement strand
AAGCACTACGACAGCGGATACACAGAAGTTGTCTCCATGGGCATGCAGTTCATGAGCCAGGATCCAATCAAATTCGCCATCATGGACCCCGATCATTTCCGCTTCATCTACCTCCTGACCCGTGGTATATTGGAGCCATGAGGAAGCTCACCGTCACCAAATCCGGCCGGATCATCTACCTATCCGATGAGGCGGTGGAGGGGACCAAGGGAGACTCCGCGTTCATCAGGCAGGTGACGGAACAGATGAAGAATGTACCGTTCGGCAAGTTCACTGATGACCCAGAACTTGGTGCAGTTGAGCGGGCAGCGCGGGCTATCGGGGCAACGGTGCAAGTCGAAGGGGAGCTTGAGCCGATTCCTGAGGACGCCGTCAGGTAGCGCATGCCCGGCCGCGAACCGCCGGACCCGTTGCGCCACAGCCGCAACATGAACTTCACCGAGACCCGCGAGCAGGTCAAACACCGCCGCCAGCTTGAACGGGCCATGGCCCATGCCGACGGCCACCGCGCCGGGCAGGCGGCAGAGGATGCCCTCAACGATTACTGGCGCGAACTGGCCGCGGCCCAGGACGAGGAGGCCGCCGCCGAGCTGGTGGAGTGGCGCGCATGGCACAAGGTCCATGGCGACCAGCGCCGCGTGGTGCGGGTGGACTTCGGCGACGGCGCGGACATCGAGGTCGAGGAAGCACCGGACCCGGCCGATTTCTGGAAGAAGCCCAGCCCCTAGATCCGCCCGGCCGCGCGCCAGCGCACCAGCAATTGCCGGGTGATTTGTGCAGCGCGAGCGCGAAAGGCCACGATGTCATCGGCATTGGGCCGCACCGGGTCACGGCGGGGCATGGTGCGCGTGCCGGATTCGTGATAGCCGGCGATGGTGGACAGGCGGAACACTGCCACCACGCGGTCCCCCTCGCGGCGCACGCTCGCTGCCTCGCGCAGGTCGCGCACCATCGCGCCCGAGGCCACCAGGATCGGCTTCACGCCGAACCGCGCCCGCTTGGCATCAGCGTAGCCCGGTGCGTTGAACCCGACCCACTTCCCGTCGCCCTTGCGCTGGACCACGACGAACCGGGGCCGGTTCGACAGCGGCACGAAACGGTGGGTGTTGGAGGAGGTGAAGCGGCGCTGGAAATTGTTGAAGCCGGCAGACCCGCCGGTGCCACCGGTGATGCCGCCGGCCGCTTTGCCGATGTACTCTTTGGCCGCGCTGTAGAGGGCATCGCGCATGATTTGGCGGATGGCCGCCGGGCCGCGCGGGCTCCAATGGTCGGTGACGCGGGCCATCATCCACCCGACAGGGCGCGGGCCATAGCTGCTGTTGCTGCGCTGGTGCCGGCGCCCCAGGCATCGCGCACCAGGCGTCCGACCTCAGTTGCCCAGCCGGCGGCGGCATGGTCCAATTCGCTGGGGATCGCCCCTGGCTGGATCGCGTTGAGCGCTGCCCGGGTGGCAATTGACCGCACCCGCCACGCCAGCCGCCCGGCTAGGTCATCGGCCCACTCGCTCGGTGTCGCACCCACCACCGGGTGCCCACGCAATGCCGCCAGGTCGCCGGGGGTCAGCTCGACCACCAGGCCCAGGCGCGGGCCATCGGCCTCGGCGGTGCGCCGGAAGCCGTCTTCCAGGGCGGCCACCACCCGTTCCAGGACCAGGGCCACCGCCGCCAGGCGCACCTCGCCCAGTCGCGCCACCAAGCCGGCATCCCGGCGCAGGGCGGCCACATCGTGGGCGGATTCGGTCAGGTAACCGGCCTCGGTCTGCGCGGCTACGGCATCCACCGCAGATCGGGCAGCACGGGCCACGGTGGCGGACAGGATGCCGCGCGCCGCCTGTTCGGCGCTGACGGCGAGGCGGGCAGCGGGCGAGAGATCGGGCATGCCGCAGCCTACCGCCAGGCGGGGGGTCGTGCGACTGGTGCACAGTCGCTGCGACTGTGACGCAGTGGGAAGCCGAACCGCCCGGCCTATCTCTCGGGTCCATGCCCAAGCAGACCATTGATGGCGTCGAGTACGACGTGCCCGACCAGATCGCCGCTCACCTGACGGCTCAGGCCGAGCGCCTGAAGGCCATCGAGTCCGAGAGCAAGGCCACCGCCGAGGCGCTGGGCAAGGCCAAGGCTGAAGCCGACACCCGCGCCCGGGCCGAGGCCGAGGCCGTGCGCAAGGCTGAGCAGGACGGCCTGATCAAGAAGGGCGAGTTCGAGAAGCTGCTGGAGATCCGTGAGAAGGAAAAGGCCGACCTGCTCAGCGAGTTCAAGCACGAACGCCTGCGCGGCAGCATCCTGGCCCACCCCCGTTTCCGCCGCACCGGACTGGACGAGAAGCAGCAGGAGCGCGCCGCCAACGTGATCCTGCGCGAGCTGGCGGACACGGTCACCTACGACACCGCGACCAAGACCATCAGTGCCAAGGGGCACGCCAGCGTGAGCACTGCCATCGAGGCGCTGCTCGCCGACCTGCCGCAGTTCGCCGAACCCGCCGCCCACACCGGAACCGGCGCTGATCCGACCAAGACGCGCACCGTCGCCCCAGGCACCAAGCGCAGCGCCATGACGGTCGAGCAGAAGTGCGACTTCATCGACAAGCACGGCCAAGCCGCATTCCACGCGCTCCCGGCCTGACAAACCACCCACCCACTCGCCACCACCCACCCACTCCTAGGACTGACCTACCATGGCCACCTCCCTCGCCTCCGACTTCAAGGTCTATGACACCCAGTTCCAGAGCGGACTGACCGAGACCCTCACCCAGGACACCAACGCATTCAACGCGGCCTCTGCCGGGGCGCTGACCTACGTCACCGCCGAACTGCTGGGCAATTACCGCCGCAAGGCGTTCCTCCAGCAGATCGCCAACGTGGTCAGCCGCCGCGATGCTACCAGCGTCAGCGCTGCCAGCGGCATCGCGCCGACACAGGCCGAAATGGTCAACGTCAAGATCAAGCGCAAGATCGGCCCGGTCGAGAGCACCCTGGATGCCCTGCGCGCCATCGGTACTGACCAGCGCGCGTTCTCGTTCCTCTTGGGCGAGCAGATTGCCAAGGCACAGGCTGCCGATGCGCTCAATAGCTCCCTGACCGCGGTCGTTGCCGCTCTCGCGGGCCTCAGCGGCGCCAATGCCACCCTGAATGACATCAGCAGCGGCAGCCCCGGCACCATGACTCATGACGCACTGGCTGGCGCTCTGTCCAAGATGGGCGACGCGCAGGCGTCGGTGCGTTGCTGGGTCATGCACAGCAAGGTGTATTTCGACCTGATGCGCGCGGCCATCGCCGACAAGATCGCCAACGTTGCCGACGTGACCATCTATGGCGGCAGCCCCGGCACCTTCAACCGCCCGGTCATTGTGACCGACAGCGCCAGCCTGGTGGTCAGCGGTTCGCCGGACACCTACCACACCCTCGGCCTGGTCGAGGCCGGCGGCATCATCAACCTGGTTGAGACCCCGACCATTGAGGCCCAGACCATCACCGGCCTGGAAAACTTGGTCCTGCGCATGCAGGGCGAGTACGCCCTGGAACTCGGCGTGAAGGGCTTCGCCTGGGACGTGACCAACGGCGGGGCCAACCCCACCGCTGGCGCTCTTGGCACCTCCACCAACTGGGACCGCGTGGCCGCCGACAAGAAGCTCTGCGCGGGCTGCCGCGTCCTGAGCAAGTAAGCGCGCGGCCATGAAGACCGTCATCGCCTACCTGCTCAGTGACACCCGGGCCGCCGCCGCCGAGGCCCGGGCGCGTCATCCCGGCGCCCGCGTGTTTATGCGCGCGGTCCACGCCTGGGACGGTGTGATCGAACTCGACGTGGACGGCAAGCCCGTGACCGCCATCGAAGGCCCCACCGCCATCTGCCTGGCCTACGCCCAGGCCGGCATGACCGAGGTCCACGACCTGACCCCGCCCGCCCCGCCTGCTGGCGACACCGACACCAAGCCGCCCGCCGGGGACTCCGGCACCACCCCGCCTCCGGCACCGTCCGGCAACGCGGAGGGCGGCGCCATTCCGCCCAAGCCGGGCAAGAAGGCCTGAGCCATGAGCGACCCCCGCCAGGCCATCACGAATCGGAACGAGCGGGACCCCAGCGGCGACCGCCTCAACCGGCGCAGCGACATCGACTGGCGCGGGATTCTGACCTGGATTGCCCAGGCCGGCATTCCCATGGCCTTTGTCGCAGCCTTTTCCATCGCCTGGACCCATGAGAGCCGCATCACGACGCTTGAGGTCCGGCGGGTCGAAGACGACCGACAGACCGAGGCCCAGCTTGCCGCCGATGCGGCCTACCGCAAAGAGCTGAAAGAGGACTTGCGCGCACTGGGGGCAAAAATCGATCGCGCGCTGGAATTCGCGCGCACCGGACGGGACCCATAGCCATGTCGGCGACCCCGGGCCGGTCCCAGCTTTTCACCGCGATTCGTACCGCGCTGCTCGCCGCAGTCATGCCTACCTTCCGCACGGCCTCGGCTCTGCGCTCATCCTTCATGCCCTTCACGGTCAACGGCCAGTCCATCACCGTCAACGGCGACACCATTCAGATATAGGGAGCGGACATGGATTTCCCCGGCGATGTGACCGCCACCGATCCCACGACCCTCCTGGGGTCGAATGGCACCGCCCCGGCAAAGGCCGCCATCTCGGCGATTGGTCGCGCCGTCATCGCCGCAGCGTCAGCGATCGCGGCGCGCACTGCCATCGGTGCCGCGTCGCCCGGCGACGTGTCCAACATCACCCTCACCCGTGACAGCGTGGTGGGGATCGACTGGGCGGACTACCATCAATGGAACCTCGCCAACGTCCCGCCTGGATCCTTCCCTCTCTTCGGCTTCTACCGGATCAACAACAGCGCCACCAACACCCCCAACCCGGGCGACCATGCGGTTGCCCTGATCAGCTTGTTTGAGGACACCCCCACGGCGAAGCTGCTGGGCTTGGCGGGTGAATCGCGCGTGAACGCGCAGGGCACCGCGCAATACGTCGGCCACAACAGCAAGCTGACCTACCGGCAAAGCGGCAGCCAGCTGCCCGTGGATCACGGCTTCACGTCGTGCGCCCACTGGGCCGACGTGCAGTTGATGCAGTCGGATAACGTTACCCCGTTGACCACC
>JBILDK010000223.1:0-5110 GCA_044352625.1 Planctomycetota bacterium | reverse complement strand
GGGCCGGGCCGGACGCACGGCGTCCGGCCGCTGGTTACTTCTTCTTGCCGGCGGCGGCGGCGGCCTTGGCCGTGGCCTTGAGGCGCTGGATGCGGCGCTCGCGACGGGTGTTCTTCTCACGCTTGTTGTACTGGCGGCTCATGGGGTTCTCCGTGGGGGCGGCATGCTCTGGTCGTCTGCAGCGACGGCAAGCCCTGCTTGCGCTTGGGTCCAGCGGCGGCGGCGCCCTTGGTTCACCCTGCTCCGGAACCCTCCATGCTCACATCATGCGTCTCCTCGTCTCCTTGTTTGCCCTTGTCGCCCTCACCGCCGATGAAGTCATCCTGATCGATGGCACGGTGCTTGATGGCACGATCACCGCCGAGACCGCCGATGAGATCGCTCTCACCGTGGGGGAGCCGGGAATGCGTGCGGTCCACCACCTGTTGCGGACGCGGATCAGCTCCCTCACGCGGGGTCCGTCCGCCCGTGAACGCACCCTTGCAGTGCTCGACCAGGAGGCCGCCACTTTGGGCGATTCGGCCGACGCCGAGGCTTGGGCAGCCCTGGCTGTGCGCGCCAAGTCCGCCGGCGATCGGGCCCGGGCCAAGCGCTGGGCGACCCTCGCGGTGGAACGGAACCGCGGGCAGGTTGCTGCCCGCGGCCTGCTCAATCAGCGGTTGGTCAATGGCGTGTGGATGAACGCCCATGAGGCCGCCGTGGCCGCCGGTCTGCTGTGGCATGAGGGCGACTGGCTGAGCTTCGCGGAACGTGCCGCCCAGCAGGCTGAGGCCGAGGAGCGTGGCGCCGCCGTACGCCGCCACGAAGAATCCTTCGCCGCTGCCCGGACCGCCCGGCGCAGCACCGCGGAAGAGGAAGAGTCGCCCTGGCCGGTGGCAACCACAAGGCCCTATGCCATGACCTATGGCTATACGTGGTGGCCGCGTCAGCCGCGGTTTTTTCAACCGCTCAGTGCCGGCTATCGCTCCACCAGCGTGGCCCCGGAAGCCGGCAGCAGTGGCTTGATAAGCGCCTCTGGCAGCGGCAGCAACAGTACCTGGGCAGTATCCTGGTCCTGGTGATCCACCACCACGTACCCTCACGACGTACCCCTTCACTGACCGCCCTTGACAGCCTAGCGTGAAAGGCCCTGGAGCCCGTTATGACTGATGTTCTCAAGGATATGGAAGCCAAGGCATTCAAAGAACGACGCCTCGGTCTGCTTATCCTTGAAAACAAGGAGGGGGCCGCGCTGGCCGCTGGCGTGCCCCATCTGCGCGCCGCGGCGGAAATCTGGACGCAACTGAACTGGCCAGCCAAGCGCGCCGAGGTCCTGCTCGATCTCGGCCGGTTGCACACCAAAAGCGGTGATTTCCAGGATGCGGCTCAGACCTTCGAAGAGGCCCTCGCCATCTTCCAGACGTTGGATGATGAACGCGCCATCGAGGCCGCCAGTGGCGCCGGAGAAGCCCGCTTGGCATGCGGACATGCGTCCCGCGCCCTGCCCGCCTTGGAACGCGCCGCTGCGCTCGCCGATCGACTCAACGACCACATGCGCATTGCCGCCGCCCAGCTTGCCTGGGGCCGGGCCCTGGCCGCCTGCCAGCGGGGTGATGAGGCAGCCACCGCGGCGCACAAAGCCCTGGGCATCTATACCAGCTATAAGAAGCACAGCCTGCGCGCCAGCTGCCATGAGGTCCTGGCCGAGGCCCATGCCGCTCGGGGAGACCGCCAGGCAATGGCCGACGCCTATGGCCTGTGCGTCGCCATTCATCTTGATGAACTGGCCAAGACCCAGGATGGTATCGCGGTGCTCATGCGCTGGGCCGAACGTGAGCGCGACGCTGATCGCCCCCGTGAATCCTTGGCGGTGCTGCATCAGGTCAAAGTGCTGCAGGAAAAGGCCAGCAACCACGGCGGCGTGGCCCAGGTGCTGCGCCGTATCGGTGTGGTGCATCAGCGGGCAGGTGCTGAAAATGCAGCCCAGACCGCTTTCCGCGAGGCGCTCATGATCGCAGAAGCAACCGGGGACCAGGACGGCCTGAGTCGCACCCTGCTGCTGCTTGGCCTATCCCGGCTCAAGACCGCGGATCACGACGGTGGCCTGGCTGATCTCGAACGCAGCGCCCAGGTGGCGCAGGTGAGCGACAACCACGACCACGAGGCCGAGGCCCTCGCAGCCCAAGCCCGGGAACTGCGTCGGCGCGGCGAGACCGAACGTGCCCTGGTGGTGATGCAACGCTGGGTCGAAGTGCTCAAGGCCCTGGGCGATCGCGAGGACGTGCTCAAGGTCCTGGGCGAGATCGCCGACGTCCATGCCGAGAGCGGCGCGACCGACGAGGCCGAGGTCCATCTCCGCCGCCTTATCCAGGTGTGCAGCCGGCCCGAGGATCGGGCGGTGCGTGGACGTGCCCGTCAGCAGCTCGGGGGCATCGTTGCCCGGCGCGGCGACCACCGCGAATCCTATCTGCATTACTCGCAGGCGCTCGACGACTTCGGCCCTGACTGTGAGCGCAGCTTGGCGGCCCGCCTGTTGTGGCATATGGGCAATGCCTGTCTGCACGGTCAGGATCCGACCAGCGGTCTCACCCACCTGCACGACGCGTTGCGTCGCCTCGAAGGCACTGAGGCCCACCAGGCCAGGGCCAAGGTGCTGGTCGGGATCGGCAACGCCAAAGCGATGCTCGGCCAGGATGCCGAGGCCAAAAGCGTATTCGAGGAAGCCGCACTGCTCTGCGAACGCCAGGGGGATATGAAGTCCACCCACATCATTCGTCGGGTGACGCGCACATTGTAACGGCTCTCATGCGCCCGGGACCGTCGCCCTGATGAGCGAGAGGGGCCTTTACGGTGCGCTCCAGATCAGGTACAGGCCGGCGAGGACAACCAGCGCGCCGCAGATGCGTTTGATCCAGAGGGAGGTCTTTGACTGCTCGGTCCAGTTCAGGTAATGCTGGACCCACTCGGTGGCGGTGCCCGCGAGGACAATGATGCCACAGTGGCCGAGGCCGTACATCAGCAGCAGGAGGAGGCCGTACCACATCTCGGCGGCGGCGAGCTTGAAGGTGACCGCGAGGACTGGGGCCATGAAGGCAAAGGTGCAGGGGCCAAGCGCGATGCCGAAAACCAGGCCGAGCATAAAGGCAGCAAGATAGCCCTTTTTCTTCTGCTTATGCACCTGTTTGGGGGCCGACCAGGGTGTGGGCAGCACGTCCCATAGGTACAGGCCGACCAGCAGGAACACGCCAGCGACGAGGTAGTTCCCCCAGGCGCCAATGTCCCCCAGCATCCGTCCGGCCAGTGCGGTCAGCACGCCGACCAGGGCGATGGTGATGAGGATGCCGGTGGAAAAGAGCGTTGCGATCAGGAAGGCCTGCCCGGTGCTGATGCGACCTTGCCGACCGATAAAGGCGACGATCAGCGGCACCGAGGCCAGGTGGCAGGGGCTGAGGATAATGCTGAGGATACCCCACGCGAACGAGGCGCTCAACGCGATGGCCGGCGCGCCCTCGATGGCGCGACTGAGCGCGCTGAAGAGTTCAACGATCATGGCGTGGATGGAGCGGCCGTCGGCTTCAGGTCATAGCCAAGGGCGGTCCACTGGGCGAGGATGTCGGCCTTGGCCGTGAAGCCTTCCTGACGGGCGAGTTCGCGGCCGTCCGGCGCGACGTAGATCAGAGTCGGGATGGTGCGGATGCCATAGCCCTCGCCGGCGCCCTTATCGTTCCATACGTCGATGAATTCCACCTGCAAAGCTCCGGCGTACGCGGTGCGGAGTTCCTCTCGGATCGGCTCCATCATCTTGCATGGAATGCATTTTCCCGCGCCGAGATTGATCAGGCGCGGGAGTGGTGCGGGCGCGGGCGTAGCCGCTCCCGGCGCAACCGTTGTCGGTGCGCTGCGCGCCGGCTTGAGGGCGATGACCGCGACCACGGCGGCTGCCACCACTACGATCAGGATCACCGAGGTCGGTTTCATGTGGTGTTCCTCAGGCGATCAACTTCTTGAGCTCGTCGATGCTCGGCACTTTGCCGGAGACCTTGACCACCCCGTCGACCGCGAGTGCCGGCGTCATCATCACGCCGAAGCCGATGATCTGGTTGATGTCGGTGACCTTCACCAACTCGTAGGTGATGCCGAGCTGCACGGCGGCGGCCTCGGTCATCTCCGCCAGCTTTGTGCACTTGGGGCAGCCGGTGCCGAGGATCTGGAGCTTTTTCATGGGATTCCTTGCAATGGGATCAGGGAAAGAGGAGACCGAAGAGCCACCCGGTGAGGGTGGCCATCACCACGACCAGGGCCACGAAGACGACGGTCTTCTGCGTGCCCATGATCGAGCGCAGCACCAGCATGCTGGGCAGGCTGAGGGCGGGTCCGGCGAGCAGCAGGGCCAGGGCCGGGCCCTTGCCCATGCCTGAGCCCATGAGGCCCTGGAGGATGGGGATCTCGGTCAGGGTGGCGAAGTACATGAACGCGCCGGCCAACGACGCGATGAAGGTGGCGAGCAGGCCGTTGCCGCCGACGGCGGCCGCAATCCACTCAGACGGGATCAGGCCTTCATGGCCGGGACGGCCAAGGAGGATGCCGGCGACCAGCACGCCGCCGAGCAGCAGCGGCACGATCTGCTTGGTGAAGCCCCAGGTCTGATCGAACCAGTCGCCCATCTCGCCGTCGCTGCGCGACGCGATGTAGCCCAGGCCGAGGGTGCCGATACTGAACGCCAATTCATGTTGGTTTGGAAGCAGTAGGGCCGTGACGAGGACGGCCGCGCCAAGCACGGTCAGCTTCCACCACACCACGCCGTACCAACGCACCAGCATGATCGCGAGGGCCAAGCTGAGTCCGCTGGTGATCCACCACTTTGCCGCGTGGATGGTGTCCCACCAGCCGACGGATCCCTTCGATGGCGCCCAGTTGGCGAACACCAGGATGGCGATCATGGCGGCGAAGAAGGTCAGGGTCTGGCCCAGGGGGCGGCCGACCTCGGCCTCAGCGGCGGGCAGCGCCTCGGTGGCGCGGACCGCCTCCTCGCGGCGGTAGATCAGATGCATCAGCGCCCCGACCACGACACTGAATCCAACCGCGCCGACAACGCGGGCGAGGCCCAGTTCCAGACCCAAGATGCGGGCGG
>JBILDK010000222.1:0-5119 GCA_044352625.1 Planctomycetota bacterium | reverse complement strand
GTCACGAGGTCAGGGCTGAACGTCACGTGGTCACAGACGACATTGTCCCTATGCACATCGTCATCTCGTTTTTTTCGCATGCACGACCGCCGCCATCTATCGCTTGTCAATATATCGCATAACGATAGGATGCGCTCATGATCCAGGGCTTCACCTGTCGCCGCACGCAACGGCTCTGGGTCGAGCGCGAAGCCGGGCGATTCCCGCCAGACCTTGCCGCGCGAGCCTTGGCCAAGCTGGCCCAGCTCAACACCGCCGCACGGCTCGACGATCTGCGGGTGCCACCCGCCAATCATCTAGAGGCCCTGAAAGGCGACCGCCGGGGCCACCACTCAATCCGGGTCAACGGTCAATGGCGGGTGTGCTTTACCTGGACGGCCGCCGGTCCTGCTGCCGTCGAACTCACCGACTACCATTGAAGGAACCACCCATGGCCAAGCTGCCCCATCCCAAGGTTTCAGACTTCCTGCGCGACGACCTCATGGCCCCCCTGGGCCTGACCCAGACCGCCGTGGCCAAGGCCGCAGGCATCCCCCTGGCCCGGCTCAACCAGATCCTGCTCGGCAAGCGCGGCATCAGCGCCGAAACCGATCTGCGCCTGTGCCGCCTGTTCGGCTTGTCCGATGGCTACTTTTTACGCTGGCAGGCCGACCAGGACTTGGCCGAGGCCCGCGACGCCCTGGGAAACAAGCTGGCGCGGGTGAAGCCGTTGGTGGCGGCATGAGATCAGGAGCTCGCTGAAAATAGGGCCGCCCTATCCCTGGTATCTTGCTCCGACTAAGCGTCCGCGTCTATGGGATCGCGAGCCTCTTGGATAGCGATAGCATCAACGGCCTTCTCTTGTTGCCTCTCCCAGGTCTTGGCTGCCTCGGCATCCTCCGCCAAGCGCTTCTCGAGAGCGAGGGTCTCCCGATAATCAGCAGCCTCAGCAGACATGGTCCACTTCGCCTCAATGTCCATGGCCTCCACCGTTGCCTTGATATCGGCTATCGACAGACGGAAGAACTCCTTCCGCGGATTGACCTTGTTGACCTGGGATCTCAGGAAGCGCTGATGAAGATCGTGCTCGAGCTTCGGGGCATCTTGGCTGGGGATCATTGCGTGCACATCGAACTCAAAGGGCACGCTGGCATCGCCAAGTTCGCGCACACGATCCAGTGGTTCGAGTCGACGCGTCATGCCGATCTTGTAGATATTTTCTCCGAATGACCCGACGTTGGAGATGACATAGACATTTCCCATGCGCGTCTGCTGGGCCATGGACAGAGCCCGCTGGTTCTTCTCTTCCGCATCCTTCAATCGTTGGGTCAAGTCAGCCAGTTTGGCCTCGTACATAGCCCTCTTCTCCCCATCCGCGGCCTCGATCTCCTTGCGCGCTTTCTCTATCGCCTTCTTGACCACCTCCTCCTCGCGCTCCGCCTCCTTGATCGCGCGTTCGAATTCTTTGCGCGCCCGCTCCTCTTCGCGAATGCGCTCTTTTATGGCTCGCTGCTCCTCCTTCTCGCGGTCCTTGATCTCCATGGCGATCGTCGCCCATTTCAACTCCTCAAGACGAGAGGTGAGATAAGTCTCGGTGATCCGTGCGTTGCGAAACGCCTCGCCGTGAGCATTGACGAGCGTGAACGCGTCGCGGATCTCCTGCTCCAACTTGCCGTAGTTGTCTTGCTTGGTGCGGGATAGGACGGAGTCGACCTTGCCATTGTAGGCATCAATGACGAAGTTGATCGCAATGGCCCGGCGATTCGCCTCGGCGTAGTCGCAGGATGCCGCCTGGCCTGACTTGATCATGGCCTTGGAAGCCTCTCGTGCCATTCGGAGTCGCTCTCCTGCCTCGGTATGACCGAAGTCCTCCGCCAACTCGTCCAGCAAGCTGCGGGCGGGGACCAAGTAGCTGTCCCCATAGCCATCGATGATGTTGCGCATGGCCGTAGCGGTTCGCTTCAGTTCATCCACATTGCGCAAAGCGTTATACGCATCACCAGCAATCTCCTCTGCTCGCTTGTGGGCCTGGTCCGTGATGCGCACTGCCTCCGCCGCTGCCCCTGCCATGGTCCGTTCCGCTTGGGCCTGAAGCTCTTGCGCCTTCGCACTCGCCACCGCCTTAATCTCGCGGGATGACTGGGCTGCAGCCGCCAACTCCAGACGAGCGTGCTCCCGCAATTGCTCGGCCTCTGTCCGGGCAGCAGTCAGTAGGTCGGCACACTGGCGCTCCTCCCTTTGGCGGAACTGTTCCGACTCCACCTTGATGCGACGGACTTCATTCTCGACGTCCACAATCAGTTGGTATTTTGCCAGGGCCTCAAGCTGTGATCTGGCCACCGCCAATTCGCTGGTTTTTATGGCTATTTCACCGGATGCGGCGGCCACTTTGCTGGCAAGCAAATCTCCCCGTGTAACTCCCTCGGCGATCTCATTCCGTTGCTTGGCAGCGAGAATCGCTAGTCCAATGCCAACCAAGACCAAGATAACGATGACGTAGACCATGACGGAGTGTGTTCCTATTTGCTGTTTTCCAACTACCGGGTGCCTGACGACAACCATGGTCTGGTTGCGCTGACTGAGCCTCCGCAGCCAGGCACCTCACGGCACCGCGACCGCCAGTGGCACGGGGCCGAGCCTCGCCATCGGCTACACCCCGACCGCGGATTTCATCGGCACCGACAGCTTCGTGGTCCAGGTCAGCGATGGCGGCCTGACCGATGCCATCACCGTGAACGTCACAGTGAACCCAACCCCGACCCCGAGCCCACTACCCCTGTTGTCGGGTGGTGATGACAACGGCCGCTGTGGACTGGGCGGCATGCTTGGCGCCGTGCTGACCGTGATGCTCACCCTGGTGGCCCGCGCCCGACGCCAGCGTCATCAGACCGGATGACGATGTGACTCTGGAGTGCGGCGGCACGACGCCGCTCTCACGGGCGGGGCACGACCCGCCCGCCGGGACCGTTAACCGTCACGCGGGACGGCGGGCCACGGCGAGAAACACCGGGTAGCTGCGACCGGATTTTTCGAGCAGGTGGACCCGTTCGCAGGCCACGGCTTCCAGCCCGGCGGCGACCATCAGGGCGGCGAACGCCGCCGGATCAAAGCCGCGATGGGGCACCGGCTCGTCGTGGAAGCTGCCGTCCTCGCTTTCGAGGTCGGCCACGGCGAGCAGGCCGCCGGGGGCCAGGCAGCCGGCCAGGGACGCGAGCATCGCCGGCGGATCAGCGAGGTGGTGGAAGGCCATGGCGCTGACCGCCAGATCGACGCTGGCCGCAGGCAGCGGGGACGACACCAGGTCGCGCACCTCGGCTTCGACCCGGTCCAATCCGGCGGCCTGGGCCTTGGCCAGGACGCGGGCGATCATGGCCGGGGCGAGGTCGATCCCGCGCAGGCTGCCGCCGTCGGCCACCAGTGGCAGGCCCACCAATCCGGTGCCGCAGCCCAGGTCGAGGGTGCGCTGGTCCGGCCGGGCCGGGGCGTGGCGGCGGATCGCAGCCACGATGGCCTGGGCCAAGGCGCGACGGCGCGGCTCGTCATCCCAGGTCGCGGCCTTGGCGTCGAAGCTGACCATCAGTGACCGCAGCAACCGCCGTGGGCGTGGGCATGATCATGACCGTGGTCGCAGGCGGTCGGCGTGCCGCCGGGCTGCAGACGGCCGGCGCGGTAGGTGGCCACGGCCGCAGCGACCGGGGTGCCCTCGGGGACGACGATGAGCTGCACGCCGGCCTGGGCCAGGTGGTTGGCCGCGCCGCCGCCGATGGCGGTGCACACCACCGCCGCGCAGTCCGACACCGCCTGGGCGAGATGGCCGCAGCAACCCTCCGCCATGCGGCGTTCGGGCACACCGGTGGGGGCATAGGCGAACAGCGGGAAATCATGGCCGAAGCGGGCGACCGCAAGGCCGTCCTCGGTGGTGGATACGGCGAACAGATCGGTGGCGGACATGGTTCAGGACTCCGGGGTGGATGGTTTGGAGGGGATCGCGGCGGGCTGCACCAGCAGCTCCAGACCGCAGCCGCCGCAGGTCGGGCAGCGGGTCAGGACGGTGGGGCCGGGCCAGGTGCCGTGGCAGGCGGGACAGCTCTGGAGCGCGTCGGCGGGCACATCGATGACGAGGGAACAGCCCTCGACCAGGGCCCGGGCCACCGCGGCTCGCGCCCGGTCGAGGATGCGGCTCACCGTCGGCCGGGACACGCCCAGGCGAGCGGCGGCGGCCTCCTGGTCGAGGCCCTCGTGATCGCACAGACGCAGGGCCTCCCAGCCATCGGCCGGAAGATGGACCTCCTCCAGCTCGCACATCGGCACACCCCGAGGCTTGAACACCAGGGCGCGCGGGCGACCGGCGATGCGACGTTGGCAGGGCGGGCGGGGCATGCATCGTATTATGAACCTTTGTTCATAATTGCAAGATCAGCCCCTAAACGATCGCCCCGCTGCGGCAGGATCCCTGACAACGACCGCAGTCGAGGCAGGCGGCTGGGTCGATACGATGGCTGGTGATCGCATGCACCGGGCAGGTCGGGGCGCAGGCGCCACATTCGCGACAACGGTCGGCAGCGATGCGCCGCGGCCGCCAGGCCAGTCGCGAGGCGAGGCCGAGGGCCGCGCCCAGCGGACAGAGCAGCCGGCAGAATGGCCGCCACACCACGACCGCCGCCACCAGCCACAGGGCCAGGGCCAGCCACGCCGTCAGATGCCCGGTACGGCGGAACAGCACGACCCAGGGATCCAGTACACAGGGCAGGCGTTCGCCGATGGCCGCCACCCCGATGGTGGCGAACAGCACCAAAAAGGGGATCGGCGTGAGCCACCGCGCAGCGGCAAGCGGCAGCCGCCGGGAACGCATCCCCACCACCTCCTGCAGCGCGCCGAGCGGGCACACCCCGCCGCAGAAGGCCCGGCCCCAGAACAGGGCCACAAGCAGGGGCAGACCCACGAGCACCACCGCCGCCGCAGGCAAGGCGACCATGGGCTGCATCACCGCAGCCAGCACCGCCCCCAGCGAACCCACCGGACAGAGGCAGCCCTGGCGCACGAAACCGAGCCACGCCAGCGCCACCAGCAGCGGCGCCCAGCGCCAGCCGGATCGCCAGCGCCGGGTGAGGATCCACCATCCCAGCAGCGCCGCCAGGAT
>JBILDK010000221.1:0-5121 GCA_044352625.1 Planctomycetota bacterium | reverse complement strand
TTTCCAAGCACCGACTGGGTGATCCGAAGCGGCGCCGCAAGGTGTTGTCCCCCAACCACCAGAAACCAACCACCAACCACCAACTGCGACAGGCAGGATAACCAGACCACGACTCCGCCATCGTTTCTGTTGGTGAAGCTGTGTATCGTCATGACGACAGGATGTGACAACCGCTTCGTTTTACGCTCCGCGCTGAGGTTTCATTGCCGGCGCCGCCCCGGACTCTGACCGGTGAAGCGGCGTACCACCTTGTTGAAGTGCTGGGCATCGGGCAGGGCGACACGCCGGCCAATCTCCCCCACCGGCAGGGTTGTGGTGGTGAGCAGACGCTCGGCCTCCTCGACCCGCCGCCGCAGGCGCCAGCCCGCCAAGGTGATATTTAGGTGCTGTCGCATCAACCGACTCGCCACCACCTGGGTCAGGCCAGCACGCTCAGCCAGCGTGCTGACCGCGAGATCCTCGCGCCACGTCGCCTCCAACACCGCCAACAGACGCTCAAGCCTGGCATTGGTTCCACCTCCCTGGTCGGTTGCAGCATCCACGGCCAGGGAGCCGAGCAGGCCAAGCAAAGCCGCCGAAGCGGCCAGGGTGGCCTGAGCGTCGTGGTGGTCGAGCCCGCGACGGTGCAGACGGATGATCTCCTGCATCCGCGCGGACCACACCCCGGCCCGCGGTCGATGGTGCAAAGGTAGGACGAAGCTGGGTTCGGCCCCACTCGGCGGACGGATATGGATGCAGAGGTGTGTGCCAGGCTTGGGCAGGGCGTAGGTGCTGGGGACCCAGCCCGGGGACAGGGTCAGATCGCCGGGCCGTAGCTCCTCGTCGCGACCGGCGATGCGGCGGATGCCCACGTATTCATGCAGATGCAGGGCGTGAAAGCCGGGGTGGAAGTAGAATACCTCATGCTCTGCATCAGCGAAGTCGTTTCGGGCCGCTCGCACAATGTGTGGCAGAGCCGCGCAAGGCCAGGTCAGGACTGCAATCATGGTCGAATTCATACCACGATGATGAATCCCTCCAATTGAAATAAATGCATCTGTAGATCCATTATTGGGAACAGGAGCTCATCCCATGCGCCACCGCGATCGCATTGCCGCAATCTACGCCGGAACTGCCACCGATCGCCCCGGATTGTGGCTGGGTGACCCACATGAACAGCTGGTACCACACCTGTACGCCGCCGCCGGGGTGACGAGTGATGAGGGGCTGCGTCGGAAGCTCGGCGATGACTGCCGCTGGCTGACCCCACCTGAGTTCAAGTGGTACCGGGCACCGACCCATGAACGTTCCGACGGCCTCGACATCAGCAAAGTATTCGACACCCATCACGGCCTGCCGACCAAGCTGGGCCATGGGGAACCAGGCTGCTTCGCTGATACGACCGACGCCGCCGTGGTGGATCGGCATCCGTGGCCCGACGCCGCGCGCCTCGACCTCACCGCCTGGGCTGCGGCTCATGCCGGCCTCGAAGACACCTGGCGCATGGGCGGGTCCTGGGGCTGCTTCTTCCACATCGCCATGGATTATTTCGGGTTTGAAAACTACTTCATCAAGATGAGCACCGATCCCGCGGTGGTCCATGCGGTGCACCGGCACCTCACCGACTTTTACCTGGCCGCCAACGCGCGCATCTATCGAGAGCACGGCGATCTGGTTGACGTGGCGTTCTTCGGCAACGACTTCGGCACCCAGGAACGGCTGTTCATGAACCAGCGGATGTTTCGCACCTTCGTCCTGCCCTATTTCAAAGAGTTGATCAACCAAGCCAAGTCCTTCGGTAAGTTGGTGCAGTTACATTCCTGCGGCTCGATCTGCCAGGCTATCCCGGATTTGATTGACGCCGGGATCGACGCCCTGCATCCGCTGCAGGCCAAGGCCAAGGGTATGGACGCTGATAACTTGGTGCGCCAGTTCGGGAAAAACCTGGTGTTCGTCGGCGGCATCGACACCCAAGACCTGATGTGGCGCGGAACGCCGAACCAGGTGCGCGACGAGGTGCAGCGCCTGCGTGACATTTTTGGCGACCGCTGGATTGTCAGCCCCAGTCATGAAAAGATCATGCCCGAAGTGCCCCCGGCCAATGTCCTTGCCCTCGCCGAGGCGGTCACCGGCGGCCAGCGCACCGCCGCCGCGCGCTGATCATCCCCCAACGCCACGCGCTTGTCGGTCAGCGCCTGAAGCGTGCCCGAACCGGCGAGGGTGGCGATGTCGCCGAGAATGTCGGTCTCGTGCGTGGCGCCCGGTTCGGGGTGCCATGCCCTCAACGTACAGCTCGTTCATCGGCTCCTTCGTGCCGATTTACCCAGGCACACGCCTGGCCATGATGGCATTTGTAGGGTGACCCCAACATGGATAGGTACGTGCGGCTGCGCCCGACCATGCTCCCTGCTCAAGAGCAGGCGATCGCGAGCATGGCACCCTGGGGAGCCTGGCAGCTGGTTGTTCATCGCGTGAATGATGGTGCGGGTAGAGCTACCCGGTTGTCCTGGACAGTAACGCGGGCCCCGGGGCCCCGTCGTCTAGCGATCGGGCGGAGGCCGAATGGCAGTAGGCCTATAGAAAGGGCGAAGCCCACCCGTCCATGGTTTCAGCGTGGGAGCGACGAAACCGGGCAGCGACCAAGGCCCTCGAGGCAGGACCGTCAGGGCCGCGGGGCGAAGCCATGAAGCAGGCACTGTCCTGGTTGGTGCTCCTGCTCGTCATGGCCTGCCGATCGGCCGGAGCGGCGGAAGTGCCACGGTTGGAGATCACCCGTCTGGTGGTCGATGGCCGGGATCTGGCGCCGGATCAGTGGCAGCAGGCCATCGATCATCCGGAACAGCCCTTGGAACTCGCGATCTGCCAGCATATCACCGTCCTTTTTCGGCAGTTGGCCAGTTCCGAGGCGTCGGCCTATCGCCTGTGCCATCGCTTGGATGGCGTGGATGCAGATTGGCGTGAAGAGGCTGGCGGGATGATCGTGCGGTTGGAGTTCTGGGATAAGGAGAAACCCAATCCGATCATGCCGGTAGAAACCATGGAGGGAGAATCCCCGGGATGGGATGGGGATGTGCGCTCCTCACCATTGGTGTCCCATGGCTTCCAAGCGGTCGTTCCGGCTGGAGCGCTCTTCTGCGACCTATGGTTCACGACCAATCCACCGAAAGTCCTGGGTATGGGAGCGATCACGGACATGCGCATCGACATCCGTTCCGCCAATAGCGCTACCCAGAGATCCGTACGTCCGGAAATGGGGGATTCGGCCCAGCGTCTTCATACGGGGAAGGACGAGCCTCAATGCTGGCAGAGACGGGCGAACAAGCAGATGGCCCAGCTCACCACCCGCCGAGATGGGTCACCCACCCTGGCCCTGGTTGATGAGCGTGTGGACGACTACGGGGCATGGCGTCTCAACGACCAGGGACGCTTCGCCGTTGCCCCTGGCGAGACGGTGCGGGTCGAGTGGCAGGCCTGTCACTCCTTCGGGGTTGGCGAAATCCGTGAGGTGAACTATGCGGGATTGGAGGTTGGCTGGCACCAACTCCGTCTGGGTCAGCGCAGTCTGGATGGGAAGCGGATCGTTGGTGAACTGCTCCTGCCCATCCGCATCCTGCCCCCACCGTGGCGGCGACCGACGACCTGGATCACGACGGTGGCCGGCCTGGTGGCGGCAATTGCCCTGATCACTTCCCTGCTGTTCCGCCATCGTTGGCTCCAGCGGGTGGCGGCGGCAGAACGTAAAGTCGCGGTCGAGCATGAACGACTGCGTATCGCCCGGGATATCCACGATGACCTCGGCAGTTCGTTGGCGCAGATCGCCATGATCGGCAATCTCGCTCGGGGGAAGCCGACCGGAGGTCGCGACCATGTGGGCGACATGGTCGCCCGGGCCGAGGAGAGCGTGCGACGCCTACGCGCAATCGTCTGGGCTGTCGATCCAGCCTATGATGCGCTCGAGCATCTGGCGGTGCGTCTGACCAGCGTCGCTGAGGAGCACGTGCGCCTTGCCGGCCTGGTGTTTCGGGCCGAGATCCCTGAGCCTCTGCCTGATCTGGATCTGTCAGCTGCCATCAGACACCACTTCGTTCTGGCCGTGCGCGAGGCTGTCAATAATGCGGTCCGTCATGCGCATCCAACCACGATCACCGTGCGCCTGGCGCTCAAGCCAGGCATCCTGCTGGTCGAGGTGGTCGATGATGGTCGTGGTTGCGACCCGCAGGTGGCGCTCGCCGCCGGCCGGGGGATCGCCCGGCTGCACCAGCGCATGACAGGAATCGGTGGGAGGTGCGGCATGACCAGTTCATCCGGAGGTACGACCATGACGTTCAGCATCCCGTTGTCGGACGGTGTGGCATGAGCGATGACGTGACGCGGGTCGGCGTGGTGGAGGATGACCCGGACCTGCGCGAGACCCTGAGCCAGGTGCTGGCCGCCTGTCCTGGGATGCGCTGTGTCGCGGCCTGCGCCACGGCAGAGGAGGCGTGGACCGTGCTGCCACCGTTGCAACCGCAGGTGGTGCTGATGGATGTCAACCTGCCCGGGGCCAGTGGGGTGGAATGCGTCCGTCGGCTCGCTCCGCAGTTGCCGGAGTGCAGTATCCTGATGCTTACCATCTACGACAGCGACGAGGTGGTATTTCGCGCCCTAGAAGCCGGTGCTATCGGTTACCTGTGCAAGCCTGTCTCTCCAGCGGTTCTGACTACAGCGATTCACGAGGCCCGTTCAGGCGGCACGCCCATGACGGCCGGAATTGCGAGACGGATCATCCGTTCGTTCCAGCGTCCGGCCAGCACAGCCCGTCGGGACATCGAGACGACTCTTGCTCCTCGTGAGTTGGAGACCCTTCGTTTGCTGGCGAAGGGTCTCCAGTACAAAGAGATTGCAGCCGAGCTTGGAATCGGGTTGGCCACAGTGAATCATTATACCGCCAAGATATACAAAAAACTTCAAGTCCAGTCGCGCGGCCAAGCCGTGGCCCGGTATCGTGGTGAGCCTGACTGAGTGAAATTAGGTTTGTATGGACCGTCAATGGAATTGCCGGCCTGACGACACGGCCGGTCGTGGTTATGCCACAGCCACGAACCATACAGCCCGACCAAGGTGCCACATGTCTCTTCGTCATTCCGTCTCACGCCATTTGGC
>JBILDK010000220.1:0-5154 GCA_044352625.1 Planctomycetota bacterium | reverse complement strand
CGACGAAGAGGTGCGCGACCGGAAGACGGTAGAATCGAAACTGAGTGAAGCGCCGAGCCCGGCGGCATTGTTCGGATCGCGTGCGGGTGGTGGATACGTTAAGTCGCGGACGCCACCTCCCGTGTCCACTCCGGTACCAGCGGCAAAGGGTCTTGCCGTCCGCGACCTCGGCGATGGCGCCGGCGGCGAAAAGCTCGGCGACCGCGTCATGCCCGGCGAGGTGGTCGCGATGGAGCCGACCGGCGAGGGCTACGCGCCCCTGACCGACAACGCCTTCATCCGCACCGGATCCCGGGGTGGCGATGCCTCGACCTTCGGCCTCGATGTGGATACGGCGAGCTACAGCAATGTGCGCCGGCTGTTGCTGGCGGGTCAGCGGCCGCCGGCGGATGCGGTGCGCATCGAGGAGATGCTCAACAGCTTCGTCTACGCCTATCCCACACCCAGCGGCGAGCACCCGCTGGCGGCAACCGCCACCATGAGCGAGTGCCCGTGGGCGCCAGGGCACCGCCTGCTGCGCGTGGCGGTGAGCGCCCGCACCGTGGATCGCGCCACCAGGCCGCCGGTGAGCGCCGTGTTCCTGGTGGATGTGTCCGGCTCGATGGACGACCCCAACAAGCTGCCGCTGGTGGTCGAGACCCTGGAGCGCTTCGCCGCCGGCCTCGATGAGCGCGACCGCGTGGCCATCGTGACCTATGCCGGGGCCGATCGCGTGGTGCTGGAATCCACCGCCGGCAACCATCAGGACGCCATCCGCGCGGCGTTGCGCAATCTCAAGGCCGGGGGCGGGACCAACGGCGCCGGCGGCATCCGCCGCGCCTATGCCGAGGCCGCCCGCGACCGCGTGCCCGGTTCCGTGGGCCGGGTGGTGCTGTGCACCGATGGCGACTTCAATATCGGCGAGTCGGATCCGGAACGGCTCAAGGCGCTGATCGCCGAGCAGGCCGCCAGCGGCACGTTCCTCAATGTCTTCGGCTTCGGCACCGGCAACTACCAGGACGCCACCGCCGAGGCCCTGGCTGATCGCGGCAACGGCGTCTATGCCTACATCGACAGCGTCGAGCAGGCGCGGCGCACGGTCGAGGAGGACCTGATGGGCCAACTCGTCACCGTGGCCAAGGACGCCAAGGTGCAGGTGTTCTTCAACCCGGCCCGGGTCACCGCGTGGCGCCAGATCGGGTACGAGAACCGCCGCCTGAACCGCCAAGACTTCAACGACGACCGCAAGGACGCCGGCGACGTGGGCGCAGGCCATCAGGTCACGGTGCTGTACGAACTGATCCCCATCGGCAGTGCACCGAGCGATGCCAACCCCTTTGTGAAAACCGAGCAGGTGGTTCCCGGCGAGGGCCCCGCGCTACGCCTGCGTCTGCGCTATAAACAGCCCAGCGCCGCCACCAGCCGCCTGGTCGAGCAGGACGTGCCCGACACGGTGACAGCAATGGACGGGGACCTGCGCTTCGCCGCGGCGGTGGCTGGATTCGGCATGCTGCTGCGCGGTTCACCGCACCGCGGCGGCTGCACCTGGGAGATGGTGGCCAACCTCGCCCGGTCCGGCGACGATGACCGGCGCAACGAGTTCCGTGAGCTGGTGAGCCGAGCGGCGCAGCAGGTCCGCTGAGTTCAACGGAACGAGCGGAGCAGCTGCACCACCGCGGTGCGCTGGCCGGGCTTGAGGCTGCGCACCATGCGCACCAGGTCCTCGTCGCTGAGCGCGTCGTGGAAGCCGGTGATGGAAGTCGGCACGTGCTCGTCGGTCTCGGCCTCGACCGCCGGGTCAGACGGGGTCGGTGGGACACCGGGATAGGTGAAGGTGCCGGTGCCCGGTGTGCGCGAGCGGTTGAGCAGGCTGTGGTAGTCGTCAGCATCCAGATTGAGAAACGCGCGCAGTTTTTCGTGGGTGGTGGCCCGGCCCGGCAGCTCGCCGGCCTTGAGCAGCTTGGCAGCGGTGAGCGGGCTGAGGTCCACCAATTCGCTGAACGACTTCAGGGTGAGGCTGCGCTCCTGCACCGCCGCCTGGAGGGCCGCCTGGAGCGGGGTCACCGGCTGATCGTTGTGCTTGGCGAGGTGCGCCGGCTCGGGATGGCTGCGGCTGCGCTCCAGGCTGGCGGCAAAGGCCGGGTCACCCAGGCCGAGGGCGGCGCGCAGCGGCTCCAGCACTTCGCTGCGCCGTGGGGGATCGCCGACGCTGATCAGGCGCACCAGGCTGAGATAGGGCACCCGATGGGCCCGCGCCCACGACGCCATGCTCCCGCCGGCCAGCGCCACCGCCTCGGCGGCAAGTTGCGACAGGCTGGGCGCCACGATGTCGCCAGGCAGATGCTCACCATCGTTGCCCGGGTCGGGCAGGTCCAGCGCCTCGTCACTGCCGCGACCGGCGCGGCTGAGGGCTGCTGCGGCCTGCACCTCGGCCGGAGCGAGGGCCAACAGTTCCGCCAGGCGGACCAGGGTGTCGGCCCGCGGCACCGAGCCCTTGCGGGTAATGCCCATGAGGGTCGGGTACGGGATGTTGTGGGACTTGGAGAAGGTCTGTTCAGTGTGGCCTTGGGAGAGCAGCGCCTTGGTCACCAATTGCTGCAGGGTCAGCGGGCCGTCCTCAGGAATGTCGAGGGCATCGCGCTGGCTGGCAGCCACCACCACGGCCCAGGCGCCAAGCTCCAATCCGAGCTCTTTGCGCAGCACCTCGCGGTGCTCGGCCTTGCGCGGCACGGTTCCCTTATTGAGGACGCCAAGCAGGGTCGGATAGGCGATCCCGGTGCGTTCCGCGAAGGTCCGCGCCGAAATGTTGCGGGTCTTGAGCAGGGTGGAGAGCAGATCCTGGAGCTGGGCCATGGGGCAAACATGGTCGGCAGGGATCGGCGTGGGCAAGTCCGGGTCGCCGAGGCGGGGCTTGGCCCCCGGCGATCCCACCGTAAGACCCGAACCATGCGCCTGATCCCCACCCTCCTGCTCACCTTGGTTTGCGTCGGTTGCGACTCCTCGCGCCCGGCCCCGCAGGCGGTTCCCGCCGCGCCGCCAGCTCCGGCGAGCACGCCGACGACCCCGACCGTTGCCACGCCTGCGCCCGCGCCCGTGGACGCGCCTGTGGCGGTGACGGCAGCCGCCCAACCTGCCGATCCGGTGCTCGCCGCGATCGATGCCGCCCTGGCTAGGGCCAACGTCGATACGGCCAGCCCCAAGTGGCGGTTGGCGGTGCCCAAACCGACCCTGGCGCCGACCTACGATCCGGCCCGCACCTACCTCTGGACCCTCGACACCACCGCTGGACGCATCGTGGTGAAACTCGACCCGGCCGCTGCCCCCGCCCACGTCACCAGCACCATCTGGCTGACCCGCCTCGGCTTCTACGACCAGCTGGCCTTTCACCGCGTGATCACGGGTTTCATGGCCCAGGGCGGGTGCCCGTTGGGCACCGGCACCGGCGGTCCCGGTTACACCTACGCGGGTGAGTTCCTGACCAAGCGCCGCCACGATCGGCCCGGCCTGTTGAGCATGGCCAATGCCGGCCCCGGTACCGATGGCAGCCAGTTCTTCCTGACCTTCCTGCCCACCCCATGGCTTGATGGCAAGCATACCATTTTCGGCGAGGTGGTCGAGGGCATGGAGGCGGTCAAGACCCTGGAAAACGCCGGCTCCCAAGGCGGCCGGCCGACCACGGCGCATCGCATCACGGCGGCCACGGTCGCGGTCCGCTGAACCTGGCCTCCAGGTTCGGCCCAGCTTTCGCTTCCAATCCTCCAGGCGGGTCATCCTGACGCGCCCACGGGAGCCGGCATGGCCAAACGCGACTATTACGAGGTGCTGGGGGTTGAACGCAACGCCTCGGCCGACGACATCAAGAAGGCCTACCGCAAGCTGGCGATGAAGCATCACCCGGATCGCAATCCGGGCGACAAGGCCGCCGAGACCGCCTTCAAGGAGGCGGCCGAGGCCTACGAGGTGCTCAGCGACGAGAAGAAGCGCGCGCGCTACGATCAGCACGGCCACGCCGGGGTCGAGGGCCAGGGCCATGCTGGCCAGGGCTTCAACTCGATGGAGGACATCTTCGCCCAGTTCGGCGACGTGTTCGGCGGCGGGTCGATCTTCGATCAGTTCTTCGGCGGCGGCGGCGGCGGGCGCCAGCACCCCAACCAGGGCGCATCGCTCAAGCTTGGGCTTGAGATCAGCTTCCGCGAGGCGGTGCAGGGCTGCACCAAGACCATCGATCTGCGCCGCCACGAACCGTGCGGCACGTGCAAGGGGACCGGGGCCAAGCCCGGCACCAAGCCCAAGACCTGCGCCATGTGCGGGGGTCACGGCCAGGTGCGCCAGGGCCAGGGCTTCTTCATCGTCCAGACCACCTGCCCCCAGTGCGGCGGCAGCGGCAAGATGATCGCCGACCCGTGCAAGGACTGCAAAGGCCAGGGCCAGGTCCCGGAAAAGGTCACGATCAAGGTCCGCATTCCCGCCGGCATCGAAGACGGCAGTCGCCTGCGCGTGGCGGGCGAGGGCGAGGCCGGGCGCGAGAACGGCCCGCGCGGCGACCTCTTCGTGCAGGTGCGGGTCGCCGCCGACCCGTTCTTTGAACGCCACGAGGACCACCTGGTGTGCAAGATCCCAGTGACCTATGCCCAGGCCACCCTGGGCGGCGAACTGGAGATCCCGACGCTGGAGGGTTCCGCCAAGCTGCGCATTCCCGCTGGCACCCAGCCGGGCGAGATCCTGCGCATGCGCGGGCTGGGCGTGCCGGGCGAGCGCGGCCGCGGGGATCAGCTCGTCGTGGTCCAGCTCAGTGTCCCCAAGAAAGTCAGCGAGCGGCAACGCGAACTGCTGGCCGAACTTGGCGCGATCGAGGACGCGGGCGGCGAGCAGCGAGGTTTCTTTGACAAGGTGAAATCCTTTTTCCAGGCGAAATGACCATGAGTGAACCCGAGACCGCCCCCGAGACCGCCCAGCCCGAGGCCGCCAGCACCGAGACCATCACGGTCAACGTGGCCGAGTTCGAGGCTCTCAAGCGCGAAGCCCAGGAGTGGAAGGAGCGCTGCATGCGCTCCCAGGCCGAATTCGACAATGTGCGCAAGCGCCTGCGCAAAGAGGCGGACGAGGCCGGCACCCGCGCCGTGGCCCGGGCGATGAAGCCGGTGCTTACCGAGATGGACAACCTCGGTCGCGCCT
>JBILDK010000219.1:0-5168 GCA_044352625.1 Planctomycetota bacterium | reverse complement strand
GTCATCGCCACCAGTGTCGATGGCATCGAGGCCCTCGAACACACCGATCGGCCGTGGCTCGGGGTGCAGTTCCATCCCGAGTATTACCCGCGCCAAGCCATCCCCTGGGGGCGTACGGTCCTGGAGCGCTGGCTGCGCTCCCATCCCCGTGCACCAGGCTCTTGATGGTGGTCACGTGGCGGTTCCCGAAGCGGCTCGCGTAAGGCGCGGTGGTGGGCCTTAATAACGCCATGGACTCGGCCAAGGGGCATGCATCAGTCGTTGATTCAGAGCTATCGAGCATGTTCCGCGCTCACCCGCTGGGTGAGTCCGAAAAAAGGAACAGGATGGGGAGGATGGGAAGGATGAAGCCATCGAATGCCCGGGTGAATTCCATCCTTCCCATCCTCCCCATCTTGTTAACCCCGCCTGAAGTCTACGGCTTATTGCGTGGTTTAGGTTGAGCGGGTGGTCAGGCGCCACGCGCTCCACGTCGCCACCAGCACGAGGCCCGCGAAGGTCGCGGCGAGCAGCGGCATCTGGGCCTCAAGCAGCGGGAGCCAGCCCTTGAACGGATCGCGTGTGTGCAGGATCGAGGCCGCCACCAGGATGCCGTTGTGACCGGCGTGGAGGATCACCGCCGGCCAGATGGTGCCGGTGCGCAGGACGATGACCGCGAGCAGGATGCCCAGGGCCATCTGCGGCACGAAGCGCCAGGGCGACATGTGCAGCGCGGCAAATAGGAACGCGCTGAGCACCACCGCCCCGGCCGGGCCGAGCACGCGGCGGAAGCCGGACAGCAGGGTGCCGCGGCAGAGGATCTCCTCGCACACGCCGGGGGCCACCGCCAGGCACAGCAAGACCAGGGGCAACCCTCCGGTCGCCTCGATCTGGCTGACGATGCGCATCACCTGCTCCTCGACCCCTGACAGCTCGGCCTTGGGTGCCCACACGCTTTGCAGCGCGCCAAGACCGAGGGACAGCGCCAGGCCCAGGGGCACCAGAGCGAGACCCGCGAACAGATGGCGCGGCTGTGGCCGGCCGAGGTGCAGCGCCGCCGGGCGATAGGCGCCGAGCCAGCCGTGCAGCAGCGCAGGCAGGGCGATGAACAGCAGCAGCGGCCCCACCACCTGGGCCACCGGGCCAGCATCGATCAACAGCTTCGCGCCCAGCGCCATGCCGGCGACGGCGAGAGCATAGACGCCCAGCGCCTCGACTCCGCTGGGTGCGGTCGGGGTCGGGCCCCAGCGGCGGAAGCGGCCCCAGCCGGCGCGCACCAGGCCGGGATAGCGGAAGCGTTCGTCGTCCATCAGTCGCGACGCCCAGGCCACCATCACCGCCGCCAGGGCCACGCTGGTGGCGGTGGTCAGCGCGAGATGCCCCCATGGTACGGTGGGCGCCTGGAGGGCCTCTTTGAGCGCCAGCACCGCCCCGGTCACCGGCACCAGATCGAGCACCGGCGACGGACCGGCATGGGGCAGCAGGGCTGGCAGCGCGGCCATCTGCACGCCGATCACCAGCGGCGCGAGGTAGTTCTGGGCCTCCTTCGCGCTGTGCGCCAGGCCTGCCAGGGCGAGCGACACGGCGCCCAAGGTCACCACCACCGGCAGCAGGGCCACCGCGCACAGCAACAGTGTGCCCAGGCCCATGCCGACGAGATTGCCCAGGTCGAGACCGCTGGCCCCGAGCTGGCCCGCCAGCAAACCCGCGGTGAGCCCGAGCGAGAGCAGATTGAGCAGCACCGAGGCCAGCCCGGCGCAGCACACCACCAGCAGCTTGCCCAGAAAGATGTCGCGGCGGCGGATCGGCGAACTCATCAGCGTTTCGAGGGTGCCGCGCTCGCGTTCCCCGGCCATGAGGTCCACCGCCGGCCAGAACGCGCCCACCACCGCCATGAGTACGAGCAGGATCGGTACCGCCCCGGCGATGCGCGTGCGCACCGTCTCGGCCACGGTCGCAGTGCCGGAGTGCAGCACCTGCACCGGGTCCATCAGGGTCGTGGGCAGGCCCGCGGCGGTGAGGCGGTCCTCGGCCAGGCGGCGTTTCCACTGGTTGGCGGCGCGGTCGCAGGCGGCCCGTGCGGCATCGTGGCGCGGACTGGCGTCATCCGCGATCACCACCAAACGCTGGCGGCCATCGGCGTGGGGCTGGGCGAGCAGCACCAGGGCGGCGGTGGCCTGGGCGGCGCGCAGATCGGCCAAGGCGGCGGCGCGGGCGGTGGCGGGAGCCTCGGTCTCGGCGAGCGCGGCGGCGTGGGCCTGCCACGGTGAGTCTCCGCTGATCGGGCGCACGGTCACCGCCTCGCGGGCAGCGCCCATGCCGCGGGCCAGACCGGCGGCAGGCGAGGCGCTGGACGCGGGCTTTTCAGCCAGGCTGGCGCCCAGCGCGACGGGCAGATCCACCGCCAGCACCACCGCCTCGTCCACCGGGCGGGCCCCGGTGAGCTGCGCGACCTGGAGCAGGAACAGCACCAGCACCGGATAGATCAGCACCGGCAGCACCAGGTTCACGAACAGGGTGCGCCGGTCGCGCAGCAGTTCGCGACCATCGCGGCGGAAAATGGCGAAGGCATCGCGCGAGATCACTGGACGTCCCCTTGTACCAGCGCCAGCACCGCGGCGGCGAACCCGGCGCCGCTGCCCAGGTCGGCGGGCGCGCCGTGCCACGCCACCCCGCCGTCGCGCAGCACCAGGAGGCGGTCGGCCACCGCTTCGACCTCGGCCGGGACGTGGGTGGCGAGGATGATCAGGCGACCGTCGGAGCGCGCCGTGCGTACGGCGGTCACCACCGACTGGGCAGCCACCAGATCCAGCCCGGTGGTGGGCTCATCCAGAATCAGCACGCGCGGCGAACCGATCAGCGCCCGGGCCAGGTTCACGCGCTGGGCCTGGCCGGTGGACAGGCCGTTCACGCGCTGATCCAGGAAGCCATGCAGAGCGAAGGTGTCGGCCTGAGCGTTCACCGCGTCGGCGAGGGTGTTGCCCTCCAACCCATGCAGCCGGGCGGCGAAGGCCAGCACTTCGCGCGCGCTCTGGCGCGGTGGCAGGCGCGTGCTGGTGGAGAGATAGCCGAGGTGGCGGCGCACGCCCTCGCCGTTGGCCACGGTTTCACGCCCGTCCACCAGGATTGAGCCGCTATCTGGGGTCATCAGCGTGGCGATGAGGCGCAACAACGTGCTCTTGCCTGCGCCGTTGGCGCCCATCAGCGCGACCACCCCGGGACCCAAGTCCAGGGACACGTCGCGTACCGCTGTCACTGCACCGCGGCCGGGGTCATAGAACGACTTGCATACAGCATCGAGGCACAGCATGAGCAGGGTCTAGGGCCCCCACGGTGAGGGGGAAGCCCCGCCGTCCCCATTCCGGGAGGGCGGCTGGGCGCTCGACCGCGCAGCGGGTTCCGGATTCTGGGGTTCAGGTTAGGGGCAATGCGCGATCCCTAGCTCAACCGCATTCGGCTGGAGCCGGCGCGATCGACAGCGAGCGGCGAACGGAGCCGATGCGTTCTGCAACCAGAGCGTCGAGGAGGTTGGCGGCGGCTCGGGAGATGAAGGGCATTCGGCCCACGTCATTATCCGGGCCCGTGTCCGTCACCCAGCAGGTGCCCCATCCCCCGCGCGGCCTCGACCTCGAGCGTCACCACCCCGAACTCCACCGCCACGCGGCCGTGCACGTGCAGGGGTTGGTCGGTGTCGAGCAGGACGCCGCAGCGACGGTAGGTGTCAGGGAACCAGACCGTCTCCAGCAAGCCGGTGTCGTCCTCAAGCGTGACGAAGGACATGGGTTGGACCTGACCGCCGCCACGCGGGTGGGCGTCCACCTCGCGGCGGGTGAGGGGCCATGCGGTCAGGGCAACGCGGCGCCCAGCCCAGGCGGGGGTGATGCTCGCACAGGTGGTGCGTCGCTGGGGGCGCTTGACGAACCAGATCGGATGGGCCTCGGGCAAAAAGCCGAGGGCGGTGTAGCGACGCCACGCAGCTTCGCGCGGCGTGGCATTGGGCAGGTCGTCCGGCGGCACGGGATCGATCGCCGGTGCGGGATCGGCGCACCATAGCTCGGCCTCAGCCACGCGCGCAGGACGACGCGTGGTGGGCTGGTCGGCCACTGCCGCAGCGACCCAGCGCACCTGGGCCGCGGTCAGATCGGGGCGCAGGGCGTCGAGGGCCCCTACATCAGCAAGGGTGATCAGCACGCTGCCCGCGCAACCGCTGCGCCGGCGCAGATCACTCAGGCCGGCGAAAGGGCGCTCGACCCGGGCGGCGATCAGCCGCGCGGCGACCTCAGGACCGAGGCCGGGGACCAGATGCAGCCCGCAGCGGATCGCACCGGCGTCCGCGCGGCAGGTGCGCCATGCGCTGTGCACCACGCAGGGGCGCAGGGTGCGCACGCCCAGGCGGCGGGCTTCGGCCAAATACGCGGCGGGGTGGTAGAACCCGCCTTCGTTGGCGACTACCCGCGCCAGGAAGTAGGCCGGGTAGTGCGCCTTCAGCCACGCGCACTGCATCGATACCATCGCGTAGCTGGCGCTGTGGGCCTTGGCAAAGGAGTAGCCACTGAACGAGCTGATCATCGTCCACACCTTCTCGGCGACCGCCGCATCGACGCCCTGGGCGAGGCAACCAGCGCGGAAATCCTCGGCAAAGCGCGTCAGGCGTGAGCCCGTATCGAAATGCCCGAGAGCCTTGCGCAGGCCGTTGGCTTGGCGGTCGTCGAAGCCCGCTAAACGCATCGCCACGAGCAGGACGTCCTCCTGGTAGGAGAGGATGCCGTAGGTCTCGCTCAGCAGCTCGCGCAAGATCGGATGCGCATACCACGCGGGATCCACCACGCCGGTGGCACGGTGCTGGTGCAGCCGCTCCAGGTAGGTCTGGATCCACTGATTCGCCGCCGGGCGGATGATCGAGGAATGGATCACCAGGTGATCGAAATCGCCTACACCGCTTCGGGCTTGCAGCAGGCGCATCGCGGGGGACTCGACATAGAAGCAGCCCATGGTGAGGCCCGCGGCGAGCAGCTGCCGCGTGGCGGGGTCGTCTGCCGGGCGCCAGCGGTGCTCGTCGATACGGATGCCGTCGGCGGCGAGGTCCGCCAGCGCGTCGCGCACCACCGCCAATGAGCGGTTGCCCAACAGGTCGATCTTGATCAGGCCCATCGCCTCGGCGCCGTCCTTTTCCCAGGCGATGGTCGGCA
>JBILDK010000218.1:0-5187 GCA_044352625.1 Planctomycetota bacterium | reverse complement strand
TTGAAGCCCAAGAACGCACAGCAGCAGGAGCAGATGGCGCATGAGGTAATGAACCCTACCCGCCACCTCACGCAAGGCTTAGACGAGCGCGGTCTTGCCCGGTGCGCCCGGCACCTCGCGCACCAGACGCGGCACCAAGTAGCCCGGCAGACACGCCGCCATGTCCCGGTGGAGGGCAGTCGCGGTGGCGTCGTCCACCGCGAAATGCGCAGCTCCCGCGACCCGATCGAGTTGGTGCAGGTAGTACGGCAGCACCCCGGCGGACATCAGCGCCCGGGCCAATTCGCACTGCGCCTGCACCGCGTCGTTTACCCCGGTGAGCAAGACCGTCTGATTCAGCACCGTCACGCCAGCCGTGCGCATACGGGCGCAGGCACCGGCGACCGACACGTCGATCTCCTGGGCGTGATTGCTATGAATCACCATCACCGGCTGCAGTCGGCCGCCACCGAACCAGGCCAGGAACCGGCGGTCGATGCGCTCGGGCAGCACCACCGGCAGGCGGCTATGAATGCGTAGTCGACGCAGATGCGGAATGGCAGCGAGATCGCTCGCAAGCTCGGCCAATATCGCGTCCGGGAGGGTCAGCGGATCGCCACCGGATAACAGCACTTCGTCGATGTCGGCGTTGGCGCGCAGCCAGGCCACAGCCGGATCCCACCAGCGCCGGCCACGAGGGAGGTCGCCGTAGGCATAATGCCTTCGGAAACAGTAGCGACAGTGGACCGCGCAGGCTCCCGTGGTCACCAGCAAGGCCCGTCCCCGGTATTTGTGCAGCAGCCCAGGGACCGCCTGACAACCGCCCTCGGCCAGTGGATCAGCGGTATAGCCAACGACGTCCGCCTCTTCATGGAGCGCAGGCACCACTTGAAGCAACAGCGGATCAGTGAGATCGCCACGGCGCATGCGCGCCACGAACCCCCTGGGCACGAGCAGCGGAAACAGCCGGACCGCACGCCTGGCCCCAGGCAGAGCCGACGCGGGGAGGTCGAGCAGGCGCCACAACTCCTCCACGTCCCGCACCGCGGACGCCAGCAAGCCAGGCCACGCCGGCTCGACGCTGGCATCGCCTGCGGCCACCGCTAGCTTTCCGCCCTCATTCTCCATGCGGCCGCCCAACGGCGCTGCCGCCAAGCGCGCAAGGAATCACCATGGGCTCCATGAATATCGGCGAAGTCGGCAAGGGTACCAAGCTCATTTTCGACAACAGTCCATGGCAGGTGCTTGAGGTCAACTTCGTTAAACCGGGCAAGGGCAATGCCTTTTACAAGTTGCGCGTGGTCAACCTGCTGACTCGCAACACCCTGGAAAAAACCCTGCGTGGCGGCGAAAAAGTGGACACCGCGGATGTCACCGATGTGGACATGCAGTTCCTCTACAAGGACGCCAACGGCTTTGTATTCATGGACCAGAGCTCTTTCGAGCAGATGACCATTCCCGCCGCCGTGGTCGGCAGCGCCAGCGACTTCCTGCTCGAACAGGCGGAATGCAAGGCGACGTTGTGGAACGGCGAGCCGATTGTCATCAGCCTGCCCAATTCGGTGGTGATGGAAATCGAGTACACTGAACCCGCAGTCAAGGGCGACACCCAGAGCCGCGTGATGAAGGAAGCCAAGCTCAAGGGCACCGGGGCCCTGGTTCAGGTGCCGATCTTCCTTGCCATCGGCGAGCGCATCAAGATCAACGTCGAATCCCGCGAGTACCTGGGCCGCGCCGACAAGTGAATGACGAACGTCCGGTCGTCCGGTCGTCCGGTCGTCCGGTCGTCGTGTGGCAGCCTCATGCCACCGTGGATACGTTGCGGGAACGGGCGCGGCTGGTGGGCCGCGTCCGTTCGTTTTTTGCAGAGCGTGGCGTGCTGGAGGTTGATGTGCCGGTGCTCCAGGGCGGAGCCAACCTCGACCCCTCGATCTCGCCCCTTGCAGTGGCGGTCCACGACGGTCGGCGCTGGCTGCCGACCTCACCTGAACACCCACTCAAACGCCTCGTGGCTGCCGGCTACGGCGACGTCTGGGCCCTGCACCCGGCCTTCCGCCGGGGCGAATTCTCGCATCGCCACCAGCCAGAATTCCGCATGCTGGAGTGGTACCGCTGCGGTTGGGACGATGCGCGATTGCTGACGGAAACCGTGGCCTTGCTTGTGGCGCTCACCGGATTCGGCGGCGGCGTAGAGGTCCTGACTTGGCGCGCAGCGCTCATCCGTCACGCCGGCATCGATCCCGTGTGCGCCAGCGACGAGGACTGGCGACAAAGGCTGGGCGACGAGGCCACCGCGGTCACGATCGACGGTCACCTCGACCACAACCTCGCCGCCGATCTCGTCCTGGCCAATTTGGTAGAACCGCATCTCGGCCGTGACGGCTGGACCGCGCTGACCGCGTATCCGGCCCGCCTTGCTGCCCAGGCACGCATCCGTGACGGCGTTGCCGCCCGCTTTGAGCTATACCGCGACGGCATTGAATTGGCCAATGGCTATCATGAATTGGGCGATGGCGGAGAACTGACCGCCCGCCTCACCGCCGAACAGGCGCAGCGCGCCGACGCCCCCGACCTCGACCAGCGCTTCCTCGCGGCGATGGACGCAGGTTTGCCTGATTGCGCCGGTGTCGCGGTGGGCTTCGATCGGGTGGTCATGCTGGCGCTCGGGCTGCCTGCGGTCTCCGCGACCATGGCCTTCCCCTGGGACCGGGCCTGACTACATCCCCCCCATGCCCACCTACGAATACGCCTGTTCCGCCTGCGGGATCGTCGAAGCCTTCCAGTCGATGCGTGAAGACCCGCTCACCGTCTGCCCGAATTGCAAAAAGCGCAAGGTTCACCGCCTGGTCTCGCTCAGTGCGGGCGTGATCTTCAAGGGCAGTGGTTTCTGGGAGACCGACTACAACCGACCAGACCAGGAAAAACGCGCCAAGGCGGCGAAGCCCAAGGATGGAGATAAGCCGGCCGCCGCTCCTGAGACGCCGGCCGCCAAGCCCGCCGACGGCGACAAGCCGGTGACCGCCAAGCCGGAAACCAAGGCCGCACCCAAGAAATCCGACCCGCCCCCAGCAAAATCCTGATCCGTACCGGGTCAAAATGACCGGACCAGCGCACCGCTGAGCCGCAGGTCATTTTACAATACGCTATTGAGCAATCACTTACAACTCCACCTGTCTGGCACGGCCCGTGCATAGACGGGGCCACAACGACGTCCAACCCATCAAACGACCCAGGAGACCAACCGGTCATGACTGCCAAGAAGATCATCTTCAACGAAGAAGTCCGCGACAAGGTGAAGAGCGGCGTGCAGAAGCTCGCCCGCACCGTCAAGGCGACCCTCGGCCCCTCTGGCCGCAACGTGGTCATCAACAAGAGCTGGGGCACCCCCCAGGTCACCAAGGACGGCGTCACCGTCGCCGAACAGATCGAGTTCCGCGACGCCTTCGAGAACATGGGCGCCCGCCTGGTTCGCGAAGTCGCCAGCAAGACCGGCACCCAGGCCGGCGACGGCACCACCACCGCCACGGTCCTCGCCGAAGCCATCTTCACCCAGGGCCTCAAGGCGGTCTCCGCCGGCATCAACCCCATCGACCTCAAGTCGGGCATGGAAAAGGCCGTGGATGCGGTCAAGGCCAACCTCGATAAGCAGGCGGTGAAGGTCAAAGGCGACTTCAAGATCATCGCCCAGGTCGGCTCGATCTCGGCCAATAACGAGGAAGCCATCGGCAAGCAGATCGCCGATGCCATGCAGAAGGTCGGCGAAGACGGCGTCATCACCGTCGAAGAGGGCAAGGGCCTGAGCGACGAAGTGGACGTGGTCGAGGGCATGCAGTTCGACCGCGGCTACTCGTCGCCAAACTTCGTGACCGATGCCGACAATCTCACCGCCGAGCTCGAGAACCCCTACATCCTGATCAACGAGAAGAAGATCAGCAATGTCCAGGACCTCGTCCCCCTGCTTGAGAAGGTCGCCAAGGCCAACCGCTCGCTGCTGATCATCGCCGAAGACGTCGAAGGCGAGGCCCTGGCCACGCTCGTCGTCAACAACATGCGCAAGGTCCTGAAGTGCTGCGCGGTCAAGGCACCCGGCTACGGCGACCGCCGCAAGGCCATGCTCGACGACATCGCGGCCCTCACCGGCGGCAAGGCCCTGTTCGAGGATCTCGGCGTTGAGCTCAAGAATGTCGAGCTCTCCGACCTCGGCACCGCCAAGAGCGTCAAGATCGAGAAAGAGAACACCACGATCATCGAGGGCGCCGGCAAGCGCTCCGACGTGCAGGCCCGCATCAAGGCCATCCGCAAGGAAATCGAAAACACCAAGAGCGACTACGACCGCGAGAAGCTCCAGGAGCGCCTCGCCAAGCTCGCTGGCGGCGTGGCCGTGATCAAGGTCGGCGCGGCCACCGAGGCCGAGATGAAGGAACGCAAGGACCGCATCGACGACGCGCTGCACGCGACCCGTTGCGCGGTCGAAGAGGGCATCGTCGCCGGCGGCGGCACCGCCTACATCCGCGCCTCCGACGCGATCGACAAGCTCGCGCTCAGCGGCGACGAGAAGCTCGGTGCCGACATCATCAAGGCGGCCCTGCGCTTGCCCTGCATCACCATCGCCGAAAATGCCGGCCAAGAGGGTGAAGTCGTCGCCAACCGCGTCGCCAAGGAAAAGGGCGCGATCGGCTACAACGCCAAGACCGGCGTGTTCGAGGACCTGATCAAGTCCGGCGTCATCGACCCGGTCAAGGTGTCGAAGAGCGCCCTGACCAACGCCGCCTCGGTCGCGGCCCTGCTGCTCAACACCGAAGCCATGATCGCCGAGATCAAGGAGCCGAAGAAGGACGCCAAGGGCGGCGGACACGGTGGTGAGGACGACGAGATGGGTGGCGGCATGGGTGGAATGGGCGGCATGGGTGGAATGGGCGGCATGGGCGGGTTCTGACCCGCACCGCATCGAACGACAAACCAACACACTTAAACCATCAGGATATTCATCATGGCTACCAAGCCCGCACTCAAGACCCAGATCAAGCCCCTCGACGACCGGATCGTCGTGACCCGCGTCGAAGCCGAAGAGAAGACCGCCGGCGGCATCTTCCTGCCCGAGAACGCCAAGGAGAAGCCGACCCAGGGCCGCGTCCTGGCCGTCGGTCCCGGCAAGCTGCTCGACGATGGCAGCCGCTCCAAGCCTGATGTGGCCGTCGGCGACATCAT
>JBILDK010000217.1:0-5221 GCA_044352625.1 Planctomycetota bacterium | reverse complement strand
TCCGAAGCGGCGCCGCAAGGTGTTGTCCCCCAACCACCAGAAACCAACCACCAACCACCAACTGCGACCGGCAGGATCAACTGCGATTTTCGGGATCAGTCACGCTGAGCCGCGCGAGGGCCAACGGGCCGGCCGAGCAGAGCTCAGGGCAACGCTCTGAGTAAACGTCAGGGCTCAACGCAGGCGGCAACAGTTTCCTAGGGCGTTGCCCTGGGCTCACATGGGTCGGGCCGTTGGCCCTGCGAACCACGCCTGAGCTGAACGCCATGAAGTCCGAGCCCGGGCTGCGAAATGCCGCTGGGGCCTTATCACGCGGCCCTGGCGGTGATGACGTCCTCAGCGTCAGGGGGGCAGGATGTCATCCCGGTGGGATCGGGCATACGCGCGTCGCTGGTCGGCAAGGCCGGGCTGGGCCATGGCCGCACGAAACCGCTTGGATACCTGCTCGGCGTCCTGGTCGAGCGTGTTCGCTGCCACGGCCTCCTGAAAGGCCTCGGCGGCCTTCACGAGCTCTGGTTGATTCAAGGCTGGGTAGGCGGCAATCAGTTCTGACACGGGTGGGTAGCCTGGGGTGGGGCCTCTGCTCATGGCCACAATGCTGTGCAATGGAACAACCGGAGAGGCCAAGGATGTCTCATAGGTCAAGATTGCATGCAGGTGGCGCAGGGCTTCCGGCAGCACGCCTTGCGTCTGTCCCGGATATCTGCCAGCGGCCAGCAAGCGACGTAGAGCCTCGTCCTGGATGGCGGGCAGAGCCCGGGCATTCGCGTCCAGATCGGCCGCGGTGATCGCCGCGAACGGCTTGACGTCACCAAAGGGTTCCGGTGGCGGAACCGCTGGGTCGCCCATGAACGCGAACCAGAGGCCTCCGCCGAGGGCCAAGGCCAGGACACAGGAGATGATGGTGGCCCTGGAAATCACGGCCTTTGGTGGTGGTTTCTGGGGATTATTACGTCGGGTAGTAGCCATGTCGTGGAAGCCATTATAGCCCATGGTGCCGGAAAATCAGTCGCAATAATTGCGACTCACCACGAAGCGACCTGCTCTGATGCTGCATTGGTCCGGATTGCGCATCGGTCGGGTCCATGATGTCGGCATCCCGCCCGATGTGTTCGTGCTGGAACCACTCCGCCAGCACCTGATCCTTTCCATGACCGAGGAAGCGTATGACCATGCCACATGACTCCAACCACAGTCAGGCCGCCGGCCCGGATCTGCACGCCGACGCGACCCCGCCCACCCATCCCCGGGCGCTTACGGCCTTCAGCGTCATGGCCAAGCCGATCGGGCCAGTGTGCAATCTCGACTGCTCCTATTGTTATTATGTGCGGAAGAACGAATTGTACGACCGCGAGGATCGCGCCGCGCGCATGCGCGACGAGGTGCTTGATGCCTATATCCGCGACTATATCCACGCCAACCCGGCCGAAACGATCACCTTCGCCTGGCAGGGTGGCGAGCCGACGCTCTTGGGACTCGATTACTTCAAGCGCGTGGTCGCGTTGCAGAAATGGTATTGTCCGCCTGACAAGCGTATCGAAAACGCCTTTCAGACCAATGGCACGCTGCTCGATGAGGAATGGTGCCGTTTCTTCCACGATGAGCGGTTCTTGATCGGCTTGAGCATCGACGGCCCCGAAGCGATCCATGATGGCTACCGCCTGGATCGTGGCCAGAAGCCGACCTGGGCCAAGGTCATGACCGGGTTGGAGCTGCTGCGCCGGCATCGGGTCGAATTCAACACCCTGACCACGGTCCATCGCAACAATCAGCAGTCTGGTCGCGTGGTTTACGACTTCCTGACCAAAGAGGTGGGTAGCCGACACCTGCAGTTCATTCCCATTGTCGAGCGCCATCTTCCGGACGGCAGCGATGCCGGGGCTCCGGTGCTTGGCCAGTACGAGACCCGACCGGTCACGGTTTCCCCGGAAAGCGTCGGGCCTGGCGGATTCGGCGCCTTCCTCTGCGACATCTATGATCATTGGATCACCCGTGATGTCGGCCGGATCTATGTCTACGCTTTCGAGCAGGTGCTCAGCCGGATGGTCCGCGGGTTTTCGGGGATCTGCGTCCACGAGGAAACCTGCGGCCGGGCGGTCGTGCTGGAACGCGATGGCGGCCTGTATTCCTGCGATCATTTCGTCTACCCGGAGTATCGCATTGGCACGCTCGGCGAACAGGGCCTGGCTGAACTGATGGATTCCAGCCGCCAACGCCGCTTCGGCACCGACAAGCGCGATAAACTGACGCGGCAGTGCCAGCTCTGCCCGGTGAGGCAGTTCTGTCACGGGGGCTGTCCCAAGCACCGTTTCGCGGTCAGCAGCGAGGGTGAGCCGGGGCTGCATTACCTGTGTTCAAGCTACTTCCGGTTCTTCACCCATGTCCAGCCCGGGATGGGCGAGATCGCCGATCTCATCCGCGCCGGCCGCGAGCCAGCCCTGGTGATGAAGACACGCCGCTGACAAGATAGCCCAGGGCAACGCCCTGGGAAACCGTCGCGGCCAGCGATGAGCCCTGAAGGGGCGGCCAAAGGTCTACGAATGGTGGCCGCCCCTTCAGGGCTCTCTGGTTGAACGACTCTAAACCCATGGCGTTGCCCTGGGCTGGTGTGGTCCGCCCCGTTGGGGTTCACGCCACGCCGTGGGCCCAACCTCGGCCGTCAGCAATCGGCGTTGGTCGCTGAGGGTGGTGGACTGCGCCGCGCTAGGGCCCTGCACATTGCCGTGCAGGGCATGAAGCGTAGGCTGCCTCTGTTATGCGTGTTTCACAACACATCGGAACCCTTCATATGCAGCTTCACCGTCTGGTGATCATGTGTGCCTTCGTCCTGACCGCACTCGTGGCCGAGGATGATCTGCAGATCACCTCGGTCGATGTCGACCAGACGGTCTATGTGCCGCCGTACGGCCCATCGCTTACCTTGTCTTCGACCACCCGCAGTCTCCGTTTCCATCTCAAGGGCCCGGTCGAGGCGGGGCAGCGGCTGCGTTATCGCTTGGATGGCGTCGATCCGGTCTGGCGCGATCCGCCGAACCGGATGCGCATCCTGGTGAACTTCGAGAACGCCAAGAAAGAGGTCGTCGGCAGCCGCGATTTCGACTTGGTGGGCGAGACCGAGGGCTGGCAAGACGACGTGGAACGGTCGGTCTTCCATCCGCGGCGCGAGATGATCACCATCCCGGCCCAGGCCACCAACGCCACCCTGTCCATTCTTTCGCATGGAGAGGATCTCGGGGTTGGCGTGCTTGGGGTCGACAATCTTCGCGTGTTCATCACCGCTCCCGACTCCGCCCAGGCCACCACGGTCGAACTCGACACCACGTCGGGGCGGGACATGGAGACGGTTCTCGGCTCTCCGACATTCTGGTTCAGAGGATTTGGCAATCGGGCGGAGATCGCGGAGGTCCGGATCAGATCCCAGCCGATGCCGCATCCCATTCTGGTGCTCAACGACAGCGATCCCCAGCGTTATGGCAACTGGGCCTTGGCCAAGCGTCCCATCCCGGTGCGCGAAGGTGGTACATTCACGTTGGCTTGGGATACCGCCCATTCGATCGGCCGGTCGGGCGTGCACATCGCCGCGTACGACGGTCTGAAGCCAGGCACCTATGTGTTTCGGACGATGTTGACCGAGTCCAATGGGTCCCCGACCGGACGACAGATCTATCTCCAGCTGGTGGTCGAGGAACCGCTGCACCAGCGCTGGTATTTCTGGCTGGTCACCCTGGTCCTGGCGGTCATTGCTGGTACTGCTTTGGGCTTTCTGTTCCGTCGCAGGGTCCTGACCCGTCGGTTGGAAGATCTCCAACGCCGACAGTCCCTGGTGCGTGAACGCGAGCGCATCGCCCGTGATCTGCACGACAACATCGGCGCCGGCCTGACTGAAATCGCGATGCTCGGCGATTTGGTGCACAGCGAACTCGGGGAGTTGAAGACCACTGAGATGGGGACCCGGGTGGCACGTATCCGGCAGTCGGCGACGGAACTCGCGCGCAGCGTCGACGAGATCGTCTGGGCGATCAATCCCACCCACGACAATCTCACGCATTTTGTCAATTACCTGACGCAGTGCTCGTCCCAGTTCCTGGAATCCGCCAACCTGCCGGTGCGGTATGTGATCCCCTCCGACCTGCCGACCCTGCCGATTTCGGGCAAGGTGCGGCACAATCTGTTCCTGGTGGTGCGCGAAGCCCTCAACAATATCGTCAAGTACGCTCAGCCATCGGTGGTGCATCTGAAGATCACGCTGACCGAGGGCGTCCTGACCATCGTGGTCGAGGATGACGGAGTCGGCTTCGACCTTGATCACCCGGCGCCGGAGGGCACCCATAACGGGATCGACAACATGCGTCGCCGGACCCAGGATGTCAGCGGCACGATCAGGTTCATCACTGGCCCAGGACGTGGGACCAGGATCGAGGTGGAAGCGCCGCTGCCATCCGCTCCGCTCCAGCCACGAGGAACGTAGGCATGATCACTGTCGCTGTGGTCGAGGATGACGCCCGCATCAGCCGCACCGTGCAGGAGGTGCTGAAGTCGGCCAATGATTGCCGTTGTGTGGCCGCCTTCAGCAACGGCCTGTCAGCCGCCGAGCATCTGCCGGGTCTTGCCCCGGACGTGGTGCTGATGGACATCAACCTCCCCGACATCAGCGGGGTCGAATGCGTGGTGAGGGTCGCTCCGTTGCTGCCGAGTACCGAGATCATCATGCTGACAGTGTTCCAGGATCCCGAGACCATCTTCCAGGCGCTGACCGCCGGGGCCCATGGCTACCTGATCAAGCCGGTGATGCCGGCCAGGCTGCTGCAGGCGATCCGCGAGATCCGCGAAGGCGGGGTGCCGATGAGCCCGAGCATCGCGCGCAACGTGATCCAGTATTTCCGGTCGGTCGGCTCCGGGCAGACCCCATCGGCCCCGGCAGCCGTGGTGGTGCCGCCGCCGCCCGAACCGGACAGCGATGAAACCGACAATGTCACGGCGCTGGGCGCGCGCGAACAGCAGGTCGTCGAGGCTTTGGTCGATGGCTATTCCTACAAAGAGATCGCCACGAAGCTCGACATCTCGATCTGGACGGTGGCGACGTATGTCCGGCGCATCTACAGCAAAATGCACGTTTCGAGCCGTCGCGAGATCATCGCGAAGCAGGGGGGCAGTCAGAAGCCTGTTGGGTGATCCTGCCTGTCGTAGTTGGTGGTTGGGGGACAACACCTTGCGGCACCGC
>JBILDK010000216.1:0-5280 GCA_044352625.1 Planctomycetota bacterium | reverse complement strand
GCGGGAGCTGTCACATAGGATTGCCTCCGTGGACGCCCTTGCCGACAATCTCCGCCGTTTACGCCGCAAGGCCGAGCTGACCCAGGCGGCGCTTGCGGACCTTGCTGGAATTCCGCGCGCCACCTGTGCCGCGATGGAGCAGCCCGGGGCCAATCCCGGCGTGATTGCGGTAGCGGCGGTGGCCAAGGCCCTGGAGGTGAGCATCGATGACCTGCTCACCACCGCGCCCGAGGACCGCGTGATCCGGGTCGGCCCCGAGCAGCAGCAGGAGTACCGTGCCGAGCGCGGCGCCTTCACCGCGCGGCTGGTGTCGCCGATCACCTCGCGCGGGGTGCAGCAGAGTGTGATCCGCATGCTGCCCGGCTGCATCAGTGTCGGTCGCCCGCATCCCAGTGGCGCGCAGGAGTTCCTGTACGTGGTCAGCGGCACCGCCCTGGTCACGGTGGGCAGTGAACGGGTCGAGGTGCCGAGCGGCTGGCTGGTGCAATTCCCCGGCCACCTGCGCCACGTGTACGCCAATCCCGGGCGCACCGCAGTCGAGGCTTTGTCGACGGTGGTGCTGCACTTGGGCTGATGGGCCCTGTTTCCTGCAGCCGGTCCAAGGTTCCGTCAACCGACGCGTCGTGTGCAGGCGGGTGGTGGTGGCTGCGTGCCGCTGGAGGTGCTGAGCGGGATCGGGGTCGTGGGCTACTGGACCTGAATCAGCGCCGACGCTGACGGATGTTCAGTTCCGGATCCTTGATGGTGATCGCGCTGTAGGGCTCGACCGAGTGGGTCAGCCAGACATTGCCGCCGATCACGCTGTGGTGGCCGATGACGGTGTCGCCACCGAGGATGGTCGCCCCGGCGTAGATGGTGACGTGGTCCTCAAGATCCGGATGGCGCTTGTTGGCCGAGCCGCGGCGCAACTCGCCGTCCGCATCCTTGGCCAGCGGGTTCCACGCCACCAGGCCCACGCCTTGGTACAGCACGCAGTGCTTGCCGATGCGGCTGGTCTCGCCGATCACCACGCCGGTACCATGGTCGATGAAGAATGACTCGTCGATCGTCGCGCCGGGATGGATGTCGATGCCGGTGCGACCGTGGACCACCTCGGTCATCATGCGCGGGATCACCGGCACGCCGAGCCGGTACAGCCGGTGCGCGAACCGCTGCACCGCCAGGGCCTCGATCGAAGGGTAGCTGAGCACAATGGTGGCGGTGTCAGGCGCAGCGGGATCATTGGCGAAAGCCGCCTCGACATCGGTGCCGACCAGGCCACGCACTCCGGGCAGTTCCTCCATCGCCGCCATGGCGAAATCGCGCACCTCGCTGGCGCTGCGGCCATTTGCGGCCCGCGCCACCAAGTCGATGAGCTGGGCCTCAAGCTCGGCAAGGTGGCTGAGCACATAGGTGTCAAGCTGGGCCGGGCCGACCCGGTCCGAGGCGAAGCAGCCGGGAAACAGCACCGCGAGCAGCCGGTCGCACAGCTTGGCCACGCCCTGGCGATCGGGATAGAGGATGTCGGAGGGGGCCAGCGCAGCGCAGGCCTCGCGCATGCGCACGGACAAGCTGCTGATGCGGTCGGTGGCGGAGCGGTGCTTCATGGACGGAGATCCCTAGGCAGTTCGTGCAGGGCCGCGTTGGGCGGCGGATTGAGATTGAAGGCGGCGGCATCAAGCCGTGCCTTGTAGAGTTTGACAAATAAGGAATGACCCGCCTCGGTGGCGGACTCCTTGGCGAGCAGTTCGTTGGCGCGGGTGAAAGCCTCCTTGGATTTCGCCCACAGGCCCTGACGGAAACGCACGCAACCCAGGGTATCGAAGCGACCGTGATGCGGTTCGGTGCGCAGCTGGACCTCCATGCGGTCGGCGATTTCAATGGCGCGCAGCAAATCGCCCGGCGCGACCGTGGCGTTGCCCATCACCAGGGTATAGGCCAGGACATTGTCCAATTCATGGTCGAGTTCAGGCTGCCCGGTGCCCACGCGCAGGAACGCAAGCAGGCGATAGCGCGCGTCCCAGCCGGTACGGTCATCCGGCAACGGCTTGCCATCAGGTCCCGGGGGAGCGTTCTGCATGCTTGCCCCAAGCACCGCCTGGGCCAGGGACTGGCGTTGCAAGGCGCTTGCCCGCACCAGCCAGGTAATCAATGGCTGAAGGTCGGCGCGATCCGCCGCCGCCAACGCTGGTCCCAGATCGGGATGCTGACGGGTGAGGGTGGATAGGGCCTCGTCCGGGCGGGCGAATGCCCCCGAGAGATGGCTGCGTTCCAGCCATTGGCCGAGGAGCATGGCCAGGATCAGGCCGACGAGCAACCAGGTGAAACCGTTTTTCATGCGAGCAGCCCACGGTGCAGGGCGGCGAACGCGAAACCAGCGGCGGTTCCGGCCAGGATCAGCCATGCGGCAAGCACCAACTGGTGTTGACGCCGGGCCACCGCCGGATCAGCATCGACCAGATCAAGCCAAGCCATGCGCATGCGGATGGTATCATGGCGCCAGTTGGGGGCGTCCGCCGCCAAGCCGCCAGGCCCGGCAAGGGTATGCAACGCCGACTGCATCACGCCGGTGGAGCCAACCAGTTCCGCCCCGGCGAGATCCGCCTGGCGCTCGCAGGTGCGACTCAGCACGCCAAAACCCAGTCGCCATGCGCCCAAGGCCAAGCCCACTGCCAGCCCGCCCTGGACCAGGGCCGGGGGAAGGTGGGCGGTTCCCGGCAACAGGTACAGCGCGTGGCGCAGCGGATCCGCCAAGGTCCACGAACCCAGCCCAGCAGTGATGGCGAACAACAGGTACAACCACAGATGCCGATGCCGGACGTGGCCCAGCTCATGGCCGAGCACCGCCTCGACCTGGAGGGGGGTGAAGTCGCGCAGCAGGTCCGGGGTGAACAGCACATAGCGCAGCCGAGGCACCAGGCCGAGGACCATCGCGTTGTACATGCCGCGCCCGGCTACCGGCCACAGACGCAATCCCGCCACGTTGACTCCAGCCCGGGTGCAGGCGGCGTGCAGCTGGGCGGCGAGCGGGCTGTCGGGCAGCGGCCGGGCCCGCCACAGATACATCAGGAGCCATGGCAGCGCTGTCAGTACCCCGACCGCGAGCAGGAACGAGCCAGTGACATTGGCCCACTGGCCCAGATGCCGGGCGAGGAAGGTGGCCCAGCCCGAGGATTCGCCGATCCACGCACACAGGTCGAGAATGGGCAGGGCCAGCAGCAGCGGTGCCAAGCCGTACCGCAATTGATGCCAGACCTGGGCTCGGCGCACCGCCGGTGCGGCTGGCGCCGGCAGGCACCACCAGCATATGGCTTGGCCCGCGACCCACGGGGCCAGGGCCACGCTGTAGGCCCCGTGTACCGCAGCCCAGCCCAGCCCCAAACACAACCAGCCGAACCACGCCAGCACCATGCCCTGCATGACGACTTCCCAGTGATCCACCAGCCGTGGGTGGTGCCGCCAACGTGCTACCACCCGGCTGCCGGTCTCGCACAGCAGTGGCAGCAACAGCGCACCGATGATCATGGCGGCGACCAAGCGCGAGGACGACACCGGAACGACCCGGGCGCGCAGCCCGGCCTCGATCAGTGCGAGCGCGGCGATGAGCGGGATGAGGCCGGTCATGGGCGGCCTTCGGCCGCGTGGTTGGTGGTTGGGGGTTGGGGGTTGGGGTGCTGGCGCGGGGACAGACCCACGGTTCTCGCTATGCGTCCACCAACCACCAACCACCAACCACCAACCACCAGATTCATGGGAAGAACCCCTCGACCACGCCCAGTTCGGCCCCGGCAAGGCCCGCCACGCACCACGCCGCCAGCGCGGCGAAGGCCACCGAAAGCAGCAGACGCGCGATGCCGACCTCGCGCACCTCGTCGTCGCCGCTGAAGCGCAGACGACCGGCGACGTACAGCGCGAGGATCGCGGCGGTGCCCGCCCACACCGCCAGCGTGGTGCCGCGCCCGATCACGCCCCAGCCCCAGGCGTGGTCGCAGATGACCAGGAATTTCAGGCTCGCGGCAAGCTCCACCAGGCCGCCGGCGACCTTGAACTCGTTCATCCACGAGCCGGCGCGGGGCAGCTTCTTGAGCAGGCCCGGACTCATGGCGAGGAAGAAGAACGGCACCGCGATGGCGCCGCTGTAGATCGCCATGCCCCACACCGCCGTGCCCCAGGTGCCGGTGGCCACCGCCGCCGCCAGCACACTGCCGGCGAAGGGAGCGGTGCACGAGAACGCGGTGATGGCGAAGGTGATGCCCATGAGCAGCGCCCCGAGGTAGCCGCCACGGGAGCCGCCCACCGCGCCTTCGAGGCCCGCCGGCAGGCGGATGAGGAATGCGCCCAGCAGCCCGAGGCCGAGCACCACGAACATGCCGGCGATCACCAGGTTGGTCACCGGATGCCCGGCTACGGTGGCGAGGTTGGCGCCGAACACGCCGGTGATCAGCACGCCGAGACCGATGAAACAGCCCATGATTCCGGCCCCGTAGAACAGCGCCAAGGGCAGCAGCCGCCGCCCCGCCGCCGCCTGCTTGGCGAAGACATTGAGGGTGAACGGGATCATCGGATAGGTGCACGGCATGAGCAGCGTGATCAACCCGCCGAGCAGCGCGAGCCACACGAAGGTCCAGCCGCTGCCGGTGCCCAGGTCGCGGCCCGCGCCCCCGGCGAGGAAACCGAGGAACTGGTCGAGCTGGGGCTGATCGGCGGGGCTGAACACCGCGCTCCACCGGGTCTCGCTGCCATCGGCGGCGAGACGCACGTACAGCGGCCGGTTCTGGCTCTGGAAGCGCTGCTGCTGCCACGCTGCCAGCTCGTCGTAGGGCGGATCGGTGTTGACCTTGACCACCACCATGCGGCGCAGGGCCCGTTCCACCACCGCCTGGCGGAACACGGTTTTCTCCATGAGCTGGCAGTTGGTGCAGCTCGGTCCGGTGAAGTCCACCAGCGCGGGCGTTCCCGCGGCCTTGGCTTCGGCCAGGACCGCCTCGGCCTCGGCCACGGTGGCGACTTTGCGCCAGGCGATGCCGCTGGCGGCACGCTCGGCGCTGGCGCGCTCGACCTCACTGCGGACCACGGCCCGGATCTCGTCGAGGCTCGGCCCGGCAGCCACGATCGCGGGGAGCGGTGCCGCTCCGGGCAGGGCCATGACGGGGATGGTCAAGGGCGCCTTGAGGACCGGAATACGGCAAGAATCAGCGGTGCAGGCGAGGTAGCTCACCAGCACTGTGACCGGCACCGTGGTGCCTTTGGGCCCGTCGGGTAGTTCGAATTCCTGACGTAGGACCACCGGGCCCTCGGGAA
>JBILDK010000215.1:0-5290 GCA_044352625.1 Planctomycetota bacterium | reverse complement strand
GGAAGTTGAGGATGGCCTCGGCGCTGAGCACGCGCTCCACGTTCCAGTCGAGGTCGCGGGTGGTTTCCAGCAGGATGCGCGCCTCGTCGGCGGCGTTGGGATAGCCGAGATGGATGCAGAACATGAAGCGGTCGAGCTGGGCCTCGGGCAGCGGATAGGTGCCCTCCTGCTCGATCGGATTCTGGGTGGCGAGGACGAAGAACGGCTTGGGCAGGTCGAAGGTCGCACCGCCCGCGGTCACGCGGCGCTCCTGCATCGCCTCCAGCAGCGCCGCCTGGGTTTTGGGCGGGGTGCGATTGATCTCGTCGGCGAGCAGCAGATTGGTGAAGATCGGCCCCTGCTTGAAGCGGAAGCGCCGCGCCCCGGTGGCCGGGTCCTCCTCCAAAATATCGGTGCCGGTGATGTCGGCTGGCATCAGGTCGGGGGTGAACTGCACCCGGCGATTGCCCAGATCCAAGGTGCCCGCCAGCACCCGCACCATGAGCGTCTTGGCCAGGCCCGGCGCCCCGACCAACAGGCAGTGACCGTTGGCGAACAGCGCCACCAGGATCTGGTCGAGGACGCCGCGCTGGCCGATGACGATGCGCTCGGCCTGGGCAAGGATGCGCTCGCGGGCCTTCTGGAGGTGCGCCACCGCCACTTCGGCCTCGTTCGCGCTGCGCGACGCGCCGGGCGTGTGCTCGATGCTGGTGCGTGCGGCGCGGAAGCGCAGGCGCACGCCACCGACGCTGAACACCGTGCCGTGCTCCAGCTTGAGCGAGGCCACCGGTTTGCCCTCGACGATCAGCGGTCGCGTCGTGTCCAGGGCTCGCGCCGACCAGCCCGAGGCGCGGCATTCGAGGGCGGCGTGCTGGGCGGCGATGCCGTCGCCGCCCAGCCGTACCGCGCAGTCCGGGGCGCTGCCCACCACCATGTGACCCTTGTCGAGCGGACAGTCGGTGTTGGCGCGTTCGCCGTCGAGGATGGTGATCACATCAGGCATGAGGTGGCTCGTTCAGTGGGTGGCGGCGTACATCACGAGATTCAAGCCGAGGGCAGTGGCGCTCTCGGACTCGTACCCGCGGCACAAGGGATGCTCGCAGCCGGTCCAGCCGGCTTCGAGGTCGTAGGGGCTGTAGATCACACGCAGATCCCCGCCCAGGGCGATACCCTCCAGCACGGGCGCGGACAGCTCGGGATGCCGCGCCACCACTGCCGGGGTGTAGCGCACCGTGGCCAGGGGCAGCGCCGCGCTGAACAGCGGATGATCGGGCGGAATCGGCGCGAGCCGCGATTCTGGCAGGATACGGGCTAGCTCACGGCGCACCGCCGCGTCGAAGGTTTTCAGGCCCAGGCCATTGGTCACCAGCAGGGTGCCGCCCCCGGTGAGGAATCGCTGGAGATTGGCCACCGCCGCCGCGCTGAACACAAATTCGTCGAGCCCGGTGAGGAACAGCACCTGCCGGCCGCCCAGGTCATCGCTGCCGGGATCCACCGCCACGCGCTTGAGGCTGGCGCGCACCGCCAAATCCTGGTTCACCCGGCGCAACAGCGCCGCCGCCGCACCGGGATGCACATTCCAGTGACCGCCATGGATGAGCTGGGTCCATACCAGCTCGTCGGTGGGCGCGCGCTGGTCGGCGACGCCAAACAACTCGGGCTTGGCTTCCTCGCGACCGGCCTCGGCATAGCCGATGGCATAGGCCACCAGATTCACGCCGAGGCGGTTGGCGGTGTTCACATCATAGGCCACGGCCTGGGGCAGGTGCGGCACCTCGCGGTCGTCCCAGCCGCAGCCCAGACCATACTTGGACACCAGCACGCCGACCCGGCAACCGACATAGATACCCTGGAGCAGCGGCTTGTCACCGGGCGCGTTGCGGGGGAAACCGGCCTTGTCCACATCGGCTGCGAGGTGGAACAGCGGATGGTCCGCTGGCAGCGTGCGCAGCGGCTCGTTGGGAAACAGCGTGCCCAGCACCGCCACCACCGAGTCGTAGAACCACGGCGACCCCGCCACCGAATCGAACACCACCATGCCTCCGCGCTGCACATAGGCACGCAGCGCCGCAAGCTGGTCCGCATCCAGGCGCAGGGTGCGCGTGCCGCTGAGGAACAGCACCGGCATCGCGGCCGGATCGCCCGCGAACGTCGCCAGGTTGACGGTCTCAGCCCCGTAGCGCACCCCCAACACCTTCGCTGCCTTGGCCATCAGCGACTGCACATCGGCGGGGCACAGGTTCCAATCGGCAATTTCGGTAGCGTTGCCCTCTCCGTAGCTGAAGGATGCGCTCTCGCCCCACATCACCTTGCCGATGAGCTTGGGCGCGGCTGGTTCCTTTTTGCGTTCGCTGCGGCGTAGCGGCGTAGCCGGCAAGGGTAGCGGCGGAAACGATTCGCCGCCCGAGATGTGGCGTGGCGCTGCCTTGGGCGGCGGGCCCAGGGGCACGAACCAGTCATTCTCGCTCGCGGCCGCGGCGAGTCCCGCAGGGAGGACGACGAGCACGAGCAGGGCAAGGAGGTGCTTCATGGTTGTTTCGCGCCGTCAGCGAGCAGGCCATCGACCCGCGCTGCGGCTTCGCTGTAGGGATGATCGGTCTTCAAGCGTGCCGCGAGCCGGGCTGCCTCGGCAGAGTCCTTTGCTGCCAGGCTCAAGCGCAACGCCATGAGCAGGACCTCGGGGGTGCGGCTGCCCTCCCCCGCAGCTAACAGCATGCGACAGCGGCTGGCGGCAAAAGCCAGCTCGCCACGTTTCAGCCACACCTGGGTGAGCAGCAGTCCGGTTTCACTCCCGATGCGTTCCAGGGGGGTCTCCCACTCGATGGCGCGCAGCGTCTTTTCGGCGGCGTCCACCTCGCCCTGGCTGAGGTGGTCGCGGGCAAGCTCCAGGCGAGCGCGGCGGCGCGTGGCATAGCCCAGGTCACCGCGGGCAACCACCGTGCTGATGGCGGTATAGGCGGCGCGAGCTGCCTCAATTTCACCAGTGAGCAGGCGCAGATCCGCCTGGTAGATCCGCAGTAGTCGGCGGTCCCCTTCCGCGAGTGTGGCTGGGTCGATGGCGGCGAAGGCCGCACCGGCCCCGGCCGGATCGTTCATGCCGTGCTCCAGCAGCCCGCCGAGATGCAGTCCTGCCAGCCCCGCCACGGCGGGCTCGGCCTGGGCGGCGCAGGCGCGCAGCGCGCGCACCGCCAGAGGGTAGCGCCGCACCGCCGAATCCTGCAACCACAGTCCGGCGCGCAGCAGCGGCGCGGCCTCGGCCCCACGCAGGGCCGAGGCCTTGGCGAGCAGCGCATGGACGGTGTGCAGGCCCAATTCCTGATCGTCGAGCTCGCTGGCAAGGCGCAGGATCAGATCGAGATCGCGCGCCGGCACCTCGGCAGGATCGCGCTGCAGAAGAGCCCCGCGCAGCCCCTGCCACACCTCCGCCGGCAGGTCAGCCGCCTGGGTCCAGCGCGGCTTGACCGTCATGGCAACGCTGCGCACGCCCACGCCAGCCACGGTCACGGTAGCGGTGCGGCGCCCACCCGCGGGCAGCAGGCGGCGGTCCTCGGCCGCGGTGCCACCGGCGCCATCGTCCCAACGCCAGGTGATCGCGGCGTCCTTCGGCGCAGCCACGAGTCGTGCGGTCACCGCGACCACGGTCGGATCGATCCCCGGTGTGCCGCTCGATACGTGGGCCGTCATGTCCCAGGTCAGCGCCATCGGATCCGGCCCCTGCGGGGTTTCCGGGCGGCTGATGGCGAACGTCGCCACCGGCCCGAAGGCCTCGGCCGGGATTACCGCGAAACGATCGCTGCCGGGCGGCTTCCACGCCACCTCGGCGCAGAACCCCCCCCCGCCTTGGACCACCACATAATCCAGCCGATGCCGCCCGGCGGTCAGCTCCACCATGCCGTGGAACTCGCCGCGCTGACCCGCCTGCGGCCCATGCCAGCCGGGCCACGCCACTACCGGCTTGCCGTCGATGCGCAGGGCCGAGCCGTCATCGGACACGATGGCGAGGGCGTAGCGCCCGGCCCGGGCCACGGAGAGCACGCCCTGGTAGCGGGCGCAGAATTCGAACGAGGGCCCGTGGGGATTGATGCCGTGGAACACCTGCCCGACCACGCTGCATCTCTGCACCGGCGTGGCCTTGTCCCACAGCGCCCATAGCTGTTCCGCACTGTCGACTGGTGCATCGACCCGCTTGCGGGTTTCCATCACCAAACCGGCATCCGGCTCCCATGCGGGGGAGGCAGGCAGCGACGCCCCAACATACAGCCACCGGGCCGTGCCCGCGCACAGGACCTCCATGGGCTCGCCGGGCGCCGACCACACCACGCGGCTGCCGACCACGCGGCCGCCCGCATCCACGGCGACGACCACGCGCTCGTTGTCGGACTGGGGCCAGACCACCACCCGCCCCACCGCCGCCGCCGAACCGCTCACCGCCAACGCATAGCGCCGGGTCGCCCCAGAGACCTGCCACGACTCCGCCGCCACCACCGGCCAGCAACCGGCAATCAACACTCCATGGCACAGCAGTCGCGTGGACATCATGCAATCGTCAAATTTACTGCATGACGGCATGAATGCCAGTACAATTGCCGCTGTTGTAGTTGGTGCCTGGTGCCTCGGATGGTGCTGGTTTGCGGGTTGGCGGATCCGTCGCGGGGAAGCCGCTGGCTTATTTGGGCAGCGCAAGACGGGTGAGTTGGCCATCAGCGCGGACCAGCTCCAGCGTCGAGCCGGACAACGTGGCCCTGACGCCGTGAAGCGGCTCGCCTTGCGGGTCGGTCACGCACGTGACCGGTCCATCCAATTGAATCACCGAGCCGTTCGCGATCTGGAATGGGCTGTTGCCCAGGGCCCGTCCGGTGGTGCGCAGGCCGCTGGCGGTGAGCGAGAACACGCAGGACTCCTCGCGCAGCCAGCGCAGCTGGACGCCCTGCATGGTGAACGTGGGGAGTCCAGGTGGCTCGCGGGTCAGGTCCGGGACTGGCTCAGCGGCCGCCGACCACGCAAGCCAGGCGAGCAGCAGCCCCAACCCTACCGGACCCAATACGATTGATGTCATGGCCGGTACATGCCAGCCAAGTACATTTCCTGGGCCGAAGCGTCGGCCAGGATCTGCGCGGGGGGACCAGAGAGGGCGATGCGGCCATGGGCGAGAATGCCGATCGCGTCGGCACAGGCGAGGATGGCGGTGATGTTGTGATCGGTGACCAAAACGGCCACACCACCGCCGGCAATGGATCGAATAAGGGCGGCAAGGTGGCTGATGATCAGCGGATCAAGGGCGGCGAATGGCTCATCGAGCAGCAGGATCCGG
>JBILDK010000214.1:0-5292 GCA_044352625.1 Planctomycetota bacterium | reverse complement strand
TGGTTGGTGGTTGGGGACTGCATCACAGCGCGTTGCGACCCTGTTTCCAAGCACCGACTGGGTGATCCGAAGCGGCGCCGCAAGGTGTTGTCCCCCAACCACCAGAAACCAACCACCAACCACCAACCACCAACTGCGACATGCAGGTTAAAGCCTAGGCGCCGATCGAGTCGAACCAGGCCTTGGCGGCATCAGCGTCAGGGACGTTGTGAAAAAAATCGGCCATGCCGATCATGCGGATCATGGTGGTGATGCGTGCGCTGGCGCCGTAGAGCACCACCTTGGCACACCCATGCTCGGCGGCATTTTTTTGGAAATAAACGAGAAAGGCCAGCATCACCGAGGGCAGGTGGTCGGTGCCGGAAAGATCCACCGCGGCCCGGCGCGGCTTGAGCACACGGAACAGGTTGGCGACCGCGTCAGTGAACTCATCGGAGAAATTGGTCGACGAAGATCCCTTGATCTCCAGCACCAGGCAATTGTCCCGCCACACATGGCGCATGACGCACGGCCCGCTCGTCGAGGATGTGGTGAATACCGCAGCGGCGAGCTGGGTATCAATGGATGAGGCGGGGTGATCCGACATGCGACTCCGTTTCTAGCCTTGACGTAGGAGGCCGCAAGAGCCCGGGCGAGTGCTTGCGATACCGGTGATGCGCCCACCATGCCCCCGCCGCCGCCAGGAACGGCGGCACAGGAGCAACAGGCCATGGCCATCAATGTCGCGATCGTGGGCGCCACCGGTGCGGTGGGCGTCGAGTTCATGGAGGTGCTCGCGCGCCGCAACTTCCCGGTGGGCAAGCTCACCCTGCTCGCCTCCAAACGCAGCGCCGGCACCACCCTCCCGTTCAAGGGCCAGCAGATCACCGTCCAGGAACTCACCGCGGACTCCTTCAAGGGCCACGACCTAGCCCTGTTCAGCGCCGGCTCCGGCGTGTCCAAGCAGTACCGCCAAGCCTGCGTCGAGGCCGGCTGTCTGATGGTGGACAACAGCAGTGCCTTCCGCATGGAGGACGGCGTGCCCCTGGTGGTGCCCGAGATCAACCCCGGCGAGGCGGCCAAGGCCCTGCAACGCAACGGCGGCAAAGGCGTCATCGCCAACCCCAACTGCTCGACCATCATCGCCCTCATGGCCCTGGCTCCGCTGCATCGCGAGGCCGGCATCAAGCGCCTGGTGGCGGCGACCTATCAGGCGGCCTCGGGCGCGGGCCATGCCGCCATGGTCGAACTGCAGGAGTCCACCCGTGCAGCACTCGACGGCAAGCCGTTCACGCCTAAAGTCCTGCCGTTGCCCTACGCCTTCAACCTCTTCCCCCACAATTCCCCATGGATCGAGGCCGAAGGCTACTGCGAGGAGGAGATCAAGCTGCGCAAGGAGACCCACAAGATCCTGGGCGACAGCCGTCCGCGCATCACCGCCACCTGCGTGCGCGTGCCGGTGCTGCGCGCCCACAGCGAGGCCCTCAACGTCGAGTTCGAGCGCCCGCTGAACGTGGCCCGGGCCTATGAGGTCTTGCGCCAGGCGGTGGGCGTCACCGTGCGCGAGGACCGCGCCGCCAACCGCTGGCCGATGCCGCTGGAAGTCTCGGGCCACGACAACGTCCAGGTGGGCCGCATCCGCGTCGACACCTCGAACCCCAACACCCTCGACATCTGGGTGGTGGGCGACCAGCTCCTCAAGGGCGCCGCGCTCAACGCGGTGCAGTGCGCCGAGGTCGCCTTGCTCGGCAAGCTCGCCCCGAACGCGAATCCGTGACCGGTCGGGTGGGACCACCCACCACCCACCACCTACCACCAACCTGGGGTCCCCCATGACCGACACCGCCACCCTGACCATCGACGGCAAGCAGTACACCCTGCCCATCCTGCGCGGCACCCAAGGTGAGCCGGCGATCGATATCACCAAGCTGCGCGACCAGACCGGCCACCTGGCCTGGGATCCGGCCTTCGGCAACACTGCCGCCTGTCGCTCGGCGATCACCTACATCGACGGTGATCAGGGCATCCTGCGTTACCGCGGCATCCCCCTCGAACAGTTCGCCAACCATCCGAACTTCGTCGAAGTGGCGCACCTGCTGATCTTCGGCCAGTTGCCCAAGGCTCCGGAGCTGGCGCGCTTCAGCAGCCGCCTCACCGCGACCGCCCATCTGCACGAGGGCATGAAGCACCACTTCGAAGGCTTCCCGGTCAGCGCCCCGCCGATGGCGATCATGTCGGCGATGATCAACGCCATGTCGTGCTTCGACCCGGAGTTCATGCACCTGGGCGATGACGACGCGACCTTCGCCGAGGCCGCCGCGCGGTTGATCAGCAAGGTCCGCACCATCGCAGCCTATTCGTACCGCCGCGCCCAGGGCCTGCCCTTCGTCTATCCGGACCCGCGCCTGCGCTACTGCGCCAACCTGCTGCACATGATGTTCTCGATGCCGTACGAGCAGTACCTCATCGACCCGGACATCGAGGACGCCCTCAACCTGATCTTCATCCTCCACGCCGACCACGAGCAGAACTGCTCGACCTCGACGGTGCGCGTGGTGGGCTCGTCCAAGGCCAACCTGTTCGCGTCCTGCGCGGCTGGCGTCAGCGCCCTGTGGGGCCCGCTGCACGGTGGCGCCAACGTCGAAGTCCTGGAGATGCTTGATGGCATCCACCGCGGCGGCATGAGCCCCGAGCAGGTCTTGGCCAAGGCCAAGGACAAGAGCGACCCGTTCAAGCTGTCCGGTTTCGGCCACCGCGTGTACAAGAACTACGATCCACGCGCCAAGATGCTGCAGACGGTGTGCGAGCGCGTGTTCACGCACCTCAAGCGTGCCGATCCGTTGCTCGACATCGCGCGCAAGCTTGAAGAGCTGGCGCTCAAGGATCCGTACTTCGTCGAGCGCAAGCTGTACCCCAACGTCGACTTCTATTCGGGCATGATCTTCCGCGCCATTGGCATCCCCACCGACATGTTCACGGTGATGTTTGCCATCGGCCGTCTGCCCGGCTGGATCGCTCACTGGAAGGAACAGCACGACCAGGTCGGCGGCCGCATCGCGCGCCCGCGCCAGATCTACACGGGTACGCCGATCACCAACTACGTGCCGCTCGACGCGCGCTGATCAGCGCTGGAAGATCGGCAAAAAGTTATTGGGAATCTGCAGGATGATCAGCGCCATGGCGGTACTGAACACCAGGTTGTTGTCTTCGGGCGGCCACAGGCCGTCAGCGCCCTGGCGCTTGGCGATGGCAGGCACGGCTTTGGCCCAGTAGCGTTCCCAGTCTTCGGGAAAGGGGCTGTGGAAGAGGGCCTGGGCAGCGTAGTACTGGCCGTACCAGTAGTGATTGCCCTTGCCGTCGAGGTGGTCCCCGACATGGCGCTTGAGAAATGTCAGGGCAGGGCCAAGAGACTTGTCGGCGGGGTCGGTGACGCCGCTGCCGATCAGGCTCATGGCCCCCGCGGCGGTGCGCGGGACGCCGTCGGCCCCTGCGCCGACGGCGCCCTGGCCGGCCACGTAGTTCATGCTGCCATCGGCATTCTGGCAGCGTCGCACATACGCGACTGCGCGGTTGATGGAATTCTGACTGGCTTGGCCGCCAAGGCCTACGTTGTAGGCAGCGCGCAGAGCCATGACCTGGCAGATGGTGACCGAGATATCGGCGTCGGTCGGCGTCGGGCTGTAGCGCCAGCCACCTTCCTGGTTCTGGGCCTTGTGGATCAGGTCGATGGCGGATTCGACCGCGCGGCGCACCGGCACGTCCGGGGCCATGCCGTAGCACTCGGCCAGGTACAAGGCGGCGAAGCCATGGGCGTACATGTTGCCTTCATCCGCCCCGAGATACCCCGAAAACGGATCCTGGCGCGCGAGCACCGCCTTGAGCGCCTTGGAGCTGGCGTCGCGATACACCCCGCGGGTCGGGGTGTGGCCCCCGGCGAGCAGTGCCATCCCACTGATTGCGGTGCATACATTGCTGCCGCCGATGGTGCCGTCGGCAGCCTGCAGCTTGACCAGGGCGGCGAGCCCCTTGGCCACCATGGCATCCGGCGTGGTCGGTTGCTCGGCGGCAGGCAGGGCGATCACCACCACGGCGAGCAGCGCCAGGAGTCCTCTCATCGTCCGTCCTCCAGGTTCTGCAGATAGGCTTTGAACACGTCGAGCTGAGCCGGTGAGAGGCCCTGGTCGCGGGCCTGCACCATGCGTTCGCGGATCGCTGGCGGCAGGTTCAGCCAGGTGCCGTCGTCCGGGTTGATCTGCACCGCGGTCGAGGTGATGGTTTTCCCGGCGGGGGTGCCAGACTGGGGGGTTCCGCCCGCCGCGCTGGCCGCACCGCCACCTGAGGGAGGTTGCTCGCCTGACTGGGGATTGTCCGTGGGCGGTTGTTTGCCGTTGTCGCCGTCACCCTTGCCGCCACCGGATTCCGCGAGCAGCCGGCGCAGGGCCTGTTCAGCGGCGGTCTGTTCGTGCCGCGTGGCCAAACCGCGATCCGCCTGACCGAGGCGCCAGGCAGCGCTGGCCATGGCGCGGCGGGCGCGTTCGAGCAGCAATTGCGGTCGGCTATCGGGCCGCGCTGCCGCGAGCGCAGCCTCGACCAGGGTGCGGATCTCGGCCTGGGCTTGCGCCAGGTCGATGGGCCGGCCGGCGGCGGTCATGGCGGCGACCTCTTCCTGCATCGCTGCGAGCAGTGCGATTTCCGCTCGGGGTGGGAAAGGGGGCTGCTGGCCACCGCCGCACTCCCCGCCGCTGCCTTCGCCTTCGCCCGGGGGCAAGTCGCGGACCAGGCTGAGCAGGCGGGTAATTTCATTCAGGCCGATGGTGGCGAGGCGCACGCCGCGTTCACCCACCGCCGGTTTGGCCAGGTGGGCCTCGCTGGCGGCAAGGGCCGTGGCTACGCGCTGCAGTGCGGCCTTGGCGACGGGTATTTTTTCAACCGGCTTGAGGCCGTCCTCGTTCAGGCGCAAGGCGATGTCGCTCTGCGCCTTGGTCACCACCGCGACCTCACGCGCAGCGCCAAAGCCGAGGTCACCGTCCCCCAGGCGTTGATGCAGCGCTGAGACTTCGGCGACTACCGCAGCCTGGGCGGTACGCAGCGCCCGCAGCAGGGTGAGCAGGTCGTCCTGCGCGTCGGGTTTCTTCTTCTGCGGATCCTTAGGTTCGGGCTTGTCTCCGGCGAGTTGCTTCTGGGCCTCGCGCAGCAGCGCGGCGGCACCCTCGGCTTGACGTGCAGAGCCAGCCCGGTCACCCTTGGCCATGGCACCCTGGGCGCCTTTCTGGGCCTGGTTCGCGGCAGTAGCCGATTTGGCGGCGGCAGGAT
>JBILDK010000213.1:0-5304 GCA_044352625.1 Planctomycetota bacterium | reverse complement strand
TCGAACGCATCGCAGCACCGGTTGAGGTGACGCAGCCAATTCCGCGTCAGGGGCGAGAGCCGTTCCAGCGGTGGGCAATAGCCGAAACCGGCAGCGGGCAGGGACACGGACTGGTCCTTGAGCTGCAGGATCAGGGCCTGGTACAGCACATCGATATCATGGAACGCGGACCACGCGGCCTCATTGCGCACCAGCAGGTCACAGCCCGCAAAGCGCATGCCCTGCGGACCGGGGGGCTTTGCGTCGGGATGCCAGATGGCCGTGGCCCACAAGCCATGCGCAATCCACAGCGTGCACGCCCGATCGGGCAGCGGGCAGGTGGAATGGGCCGCGTCGAGTCCGCACCACGGCTCACCGTCGATCCACACCGTGGCCTCACCGCCACAGATCCAGGCCAGATGGCGGTGACCGCGCTCACCGGCAGCGGGGGCGGGGACCTCGATCCGGAACCAGCGGCTGGACCAGGTCATGCCCGCGCCAAATTCCTCACCCAGTTCCACCGGAGCCATGCGCTCACGCTGGGCCTTGGCCAAGGTCGTGGCTGCCGCGTGGACGGCTCCGCCGCGCACCGCCAGGGGCGTACGCTTGCTCCAGATCAAGGCCTGGAGGCGCTCACTCGCACGCTTTACACGACCGGGTATGAGTTGGGGCAGAGGATTCGTGGGCATGACCGTGATCTTCTGGATATCCGGGATGCGCAAGTGCCACGATGGCTTTCAGCCCAGACAGTGAGACGGACGCCACGCCACCGGGCCAGACGCACTGGATCACGCATCCCACTTCTGATTCACGTTCTTTCCATTTGCTGCACCGACCCCAAGCGGAATGCTGGACGCACCATGAAGCCTCCTGCCTGGCACGAGTATTACGTATCGGGTGTCGCGCGCATCGATGCCCAACATCACGAGATATTCGATCTGATCCACCGCTTGGCCGAGTCGTCTGCCCACGGCTACAACCCGGCTGAAGTGGGACATTATCTCGACGCCTTCCGCGACCACATCATCGAGCACTTTGCCGAGGAGGACGCAACCATGGTGGCCCGCGGCTATCCCGAGCTGCCCCAGCATCGTATCGCGCATCTCGGCATCAGTGAGCAGCTGGCAGAATTGGTCGGGGCCCAGAACCGGGGAGAGGTCGTGGTCGGCGCGAGCGTGATGGCGCTGGGCAACGTCCTCGTCCGTCACATCCAGACCGACGATCTCAAGATGGCGACTTGGCTGCGCGAACACGCCAGCGCCTGAGCGTCAGCGGACCGTAACCACGATCACCAGTTCAGGACTCGACTCTGCGTCAAAGGGACGCCGGTCGAGACCTCCATGGCCGGTCCATGATGCCCAGCCGGCGCTGAGCAGGCATGCGCCCAGAGATGCGTGATCCAGATCCAAGAGCCAGGCGCTCTCACTGGCCGTGCTGCCGGCTGCCCCCCAGGACAGGGTCAGGAGTCGGCCATCGGCCTGGGGCACCAGGCTTTTGGCCGCCACCACCTGCCGGCCGTCGATGATCCCGCTGGCCGTGACGAGTCGCGGGGCCGCGGACCCTGAAGCACGCGGATTGAGAATCTGCAGGAGCAGTTGTCCACCCGGGGCCAGCACCCGGCGAATTGCTGCCAGGGCGCTGGTTACCGCCGCATGGTCAGCCAACAGGTTCAGACTGTTACCCAGGATCAGGATCCGGTCCCAGGGACCAGCAGGCGGAACAGCGAGGTCGCCCTCCAGCACGCGCACCGTGTCCGCGCATCGGCGGCGCGCCATCGCCACCATTGCCGGGGCGAGATCGCTGGCGGTCACATTATGACCTGCCAACGCCAGATACCGCGCCATGGCCCCGGTTCCGCAAGCCAACTCCAGCACCTCATGTCCTCCGGCCGCCCAGGCCAGCACCGCCGGACCATCGCGAGCAATGCGCGGCCCGGGTGGATGCAGCAGATCGTAGACGGCGGCGTGATCGAACACTCAGCCGTCCATGGCGCGGCCGTCGATGCCGACGATCACCACATCCAGCGGCACATCCGAGCCGAGGGCCTCTTTGGCGCGTTGGGCGGCCTGGGCCAGGCCGGCACAGCACGGCACCTCCATGCGCAGCACGGTGACCGAACGCGGCTGGGCCACGGCGTAGATCGCCGCCAGCTTTTGAGTGTAGGCAGGCAGGTTGTCGAGCTTGGGACAGCCCACCAGGACGACGCGGCCCTTGAGCCAGTGCTGATGGAAGTCCGGCATCGCGAAGGGCACGCAGTCGGCGCACAGCAGGATGTCGGCGCCCTTCAGGAACGGCGCCTGGGGCGGGATGAGCGCGAGCTGGACGGGCCAGGAGGACAGCGCGCTCGGCGCGCTGTCGGTGGTTGGTGGTTGGTGGTTGGTGGTTGGGTGATGCACCGCGCGTACAGCGCTGCCGGGGCAGACATGCTCTGTTCCGCGTTCCGCGTTCCGCGTTCCGCGTTGGTGGTCGTGGTGGTCGTGGTGGTCGTGGGCACAGGCGCATCCGCCCTCATCAGCCACCGGCAGGGAACGCACCATGGAGCCCGGACACTGATGAGCATGGTCCGTTCCGCGTTCCACGTGCCGCATTCCGCGTTTCTCCAGGTGTTCATCGACCGCCTGCTGATCAAAGGGCGCAGCCTCGCGCACCACCGTGGTGATCGCCCCCTGGGGACAGTGGCCAAGACAGGCACCGAGACCATCACAGTACACGTCCGACACCAACCGGGCCTTGCCGTCGATCACGGCGAGCGCCCCCTCGGCGCAACCGGTGACGCATTGGCCGCAGCCGTCGCATTTGGCTTCGTCGATTTCGATAACGGTGCGTTGCATGGGCGCCTCCGGCGCGTGGTTGGTGGTTGGTGGTTGGTGGGGTTCACGGCGGCTGTTCCCAACCACCAACCACCGTGCGCATCAGCGCACCGACGCCAGCGCGTCTGCCGTGCCGTCGCCCGCGGCGACCTTCACACCGTAGGTGTCCACCAGGACCTTGAGCACGTTGGGGGTGAAGAACGCCGGCGGGTTGGGACCGACCGCGATGTTCTTGATGCCCAGCGAGAGCAGGGTCAGGAACACGGCGACCGCCTTCTGCTCGAACCACGACACCACCAGGGTCAAGGGCAGGTCGTTGAGCCCGCACTTGAACTCGCTGGCCAGGGCCGCGGCGACGCGGATCGCGCCGTAGGCGTCGTTGCACTGGCCCATGTCCATCAGGCGCGGCAGGCCCAGGTGGGTGCCGTAGTCGTGGCCACGGATGCGGTACTTGCCGCAGCCGAGGGTGAGGATGAACGAGTCCTTGGGCGTGGCCTTGGCGTAGTCGCTGAAGTAGTTGCGGCCGGGCTCGGCGCCGTCGCAGCCGCCGATGAGGTAGAAGCGGCTGATCTGGCCGGCCTTCACCGCATCGACGATGGCGGGCAGCTGGGTGGCGATCACCGAGTGGTGGAAGCCGATGGTGGTGGTCTTGATCACCGCCTCCTTGCACGGCGGCAGGGTCTGGGCCAGCTTCACCAGTTCGGCGTAGTTGCTGTCCAGGATCCGCGCCCCGGCCGGGGCCGACACCGCGCGGGCGCCGAACAGGCGACCCTTGTAGCTCTCCTTGGGGATGGTGATGCAGTTGGTGGTGGCCAGGATCGGGCCGGGGAACGCATCAAACTCCCAGCGCTGCTTCTGCCAGGCGTCGCCGTAGTGGCCGGCCATGTTCGGGTGGTTGTGCAGCTTGGGGTACATGTGCCCGGGCAGCATCTCGCCGTGGGTGTAGACCTTGACCGGGGTGCCGCGGCAGGCTTCGAGCACGTCCCACAGGTCCTGCAGGTCGTGGCCGGTGACCAGGATGCCGGGGCCGGCGCGGGTGCCTTCCACCACCTGGGTGATGGCGGGCTGGCCGAAATGCCGCACATGGGCGGCGTCGAGCAGCTCCATGACCTTGAGGTTCATCTCACCGCACTTCAGGCACATCTCGAGGGTGGACTTCAGGTCGAAGTTCACATTGGTCATGGTGGCGAAGAGTGCCTCCTCGATGAACGCCGACACCTCTTCGCTGTAGGCGCCGAGCCGACGGGCGTGGTGGGCGTAGGCGGCCATGCCCTTGAGGCCATAGATGAGGGTCTCCTGCAGGCTCTGGATGTCGGGGTCCTTGCCGCAGATGCCGGGGCCGGTGGTGACGCAGACGGGGCCGCATTGTTCGCACTGATTGCAGTTCATGGGGTTTCCTTGGGGTGGTGAGAAGGTTGTAGGAAGTCGGGATAGTGGTTTCCTTGATCTGGATCAACCCGATCCTGCCCCCTCATGTCACCCGATCAGATCATTAATCGCTGCCGCCTGTTCATGCGCGTGCAGCCGACGGCCCGGGCCAGCCTGCTCGCCATCGCCCAGCCGGTGAACCTCAACCGCGGCCAGACCGTGTTCCGCGAAGGCGACCCCTGCCCTGGCATCTTCGTGGTCGGCAGCGGCATTGTGCGCATTTATAAGCTCGCTCCCTCGGGCAAAGACCACACCCTGCACCTTGCCGGCCCCGGCCAGACCTTTGCCGAGGTCGCCAGCCTCGGCTGCTTCCCCTGCCCGGCCTATGCCGAGGCGGTGGAAGACACCGCGTGCGTGCTCCTGCCGGATGAACCGGTCCAGGGCCTGCTCGCCGCCGACCATCAATTGTGCCGCGACCTGCTCATCGGCATGGGCGCCTGGGTCCATCACCTCACCGGACTGCTGGAAGACATCGTGCTGCGCGATGCGGCCGGGCGGCTGGCGCGATACCTGCTCGAACGGGCCGGCTCGGTGGATGGCAAGGTGGTGCTGCCGGCGGCGCTCAAGCACCTCGCCAGCCACCTCAATCTCACCCCCGAGACATTGTCGCGAACCCTGCGCCGGCTGATCGACCACGGTCTCTTGAGCAAGGGAGGCGACGGCTTCGTGGTCGAGGACCACGAGGGCCTGCGCGCGGTGGCAGACGGCATCGGGCCAGTGGCCTGAACGCCGACGGCCCGCGGTCTAGACCGCGGGCCGTCGGCGAACCGAGCACAGCAACCAGGTTAGGCGTCTTTGCGCCCGTCCTCAATAACCGCAGCCGGACCATTCGGCTCGGTCGCATCTGCCGGATCCACCACCGGCGCGTCCTCAACCACCGTGCCCCCCAGGGTGAGCAGCAGCGGTGCGGCCACAAAGATCGACGAATAGGTACCGGCGAGCAATCCGATCAGCAGGGTGACGGTGAACGGCTGCAAGGCCTCGCCACCCCAGAACAGCAGCGCCACCACCGTGATCAGCACGGTGCTCACGGTCAGGAAGGTGCGCGGCATGGTCTGGGCGATCGACAGGTCGATCACCTCGGTCA
>JBILDK010000212.1:0-5315 GCA_044352625.1 Planctomycetota bacterium | reverse complement strand
CGGCGGGGGAGGGGCATGCTGGTGAGTATATAGTCCTTTTGGACCCATCAAGGGTCAATTTGTGCCTGTCCGTGATTCTCTCAAGGTGCGCCGCCGGACCTATGTCCTCAAGCCCGCCATCCTCTCCGAAGCCCGCAGGCGGTAAGTACGAACCCATTCATGTACGCGACTCACGCGACTTGATCGCGGTTTTGATGTTCCTTTTCTGGGAGGGTATGGGGGTGGCTACCCCATTTCCAAGGGGAGAAGGTCAAAACCGGGCAAAAGTCGCGTGAGTCGCGTACATGGGGATCTTTGACATGCGCAGACCTGTAGAAGGACATCAGGCCCACGGCATGCTGCCGGTCGTGGGCCTGATGGCGTGGCTCGGAGCCTGCTGCCGGCATCGAGCGCCAAGCAAAGCTACTTGGCGACATGCCACTTCGCCGATAGAATCCGGTCATGTTGGGCATCATCGCCACGGTTGATTCCGACCAAGCCGCCCTCGCGCTCGGCATCAAGCCGCCCACGGTGCGGAAGCTCATCCGTGAAGGCCGCCTTGCCGCCACCCGCTTTGGTCGCGGCTGGCGCATCGGCGTGGACTCGATCAACGCCTTGCTCTCCGGCGCGAAGACTTCAGTTCCGGCTCCGACATCGCAATGTAATCCGGTCAGTTCGCCGCCGCCTGCTCCCCCCGAACCTACGGCTTCGACGACCGCGACAGCACAATCCAATCTGCTCACTCCGGCGACGAGCGACCCCTTCGATCTCACCTCGACCACCACCCCGCCCGTTCAACATATTCCGGTCTACAGCAGCTCAGATCTGCGCTGGATGGACTACTGGACCCGCATGCTGGGCGACGCCAATCCCGACGCCGTGGCTAACGCACGATGGCACCTGGCCAAGTTCAAGGAGGCCGCCGAGCGGATTCCTCCCAAGCCCAAGCCGGCCACGCCGACGAGGCCGATCACGCTGGCCGAGTGCGACGCGCTGCTCGGCAGCGGTGGAGACGCGCTGTTCTAAAACCCCAGGGCTCAGTCGGTGCGGGCCTGGGGCGCATGGTGGGCGACTGGAACCTTGCCCGACCCGTCCAGCCGCGTCCCCGGTGAGGGCTGAGCAGGCTGGGGTGCGAGGGGCGGAAGAGGATGGTTTTCAATGATTGCACCCAACGATCTGATACGGCATCGCCATTTCTACTTTTCCCATTCTAAAAATGTCACCGATCCATTACATAAATCGACACGATACACACATCCGTCAAAAGCATAAACCCGTAGTTCGTCCGCATCTCCATCAATGCCCACATAAGTAGACATCCTATCACCACCCTGAATGTGCTTTGACGGCTGGATGGTCCACACGATCCGTCCATCAGCATCAAGGCGATGAAGGTTCCTACTCGGATCGACTCCCGGTGGGTCAACCCCAGGTCCAACCACGTCGTACAGGACTAGTTGGCCGCCATCAGGAAGTGGCCACGACACATTGTTTCTCGTCATGGGTTGCTCCACTCTGCCATGGGTTTAGGAACGCCAAAGTCGATTTTACCCCTATCAGCATTAGGCAAAATCAGCTCATATTGCGTTCCGCCATCATTGGGGCATCCCCACTCCGGCTGCTTACGCACTCCTCCTTTTCGGATTCTAACGCCAGCCGGTATTTGAACGACAGAGAAGTGCGATGGCGACCGCTTCAAACAAAGTAGCTGTTTGGCATCTTCTGGGGTCACCACCCCACGAGACTCTGGAAGCATTGTAAACCAATCACCTTTTTGATTCGGCGGCCCATGGAATCGCACCATGGTCACAGGTTCCTCGGTAGTAAACTCCACAACTTTAGTATTGGGGATATACGGAGCCTTCTGACCCTTCAATAGATACGCTTGATTGATCGTATTCGCATCACGTTCTACCAAGTTCGTCACCTTCTTACCGACGATCACCAGTTCACGCTGCGTCAACTTATGCGTTGGCGCAATAGCATCGGGCAGCGCCGCCACCTTGCGGAAGATCAACTTGGCCTTCCGCGCCGCCTTCACAAACGGGATGCGGTCGATGACTAGATAGCCTGCGCTCAACGCGACGCCGCACCACGTCGCCTTTTCCGCGACGGGAATCCATGGTTCGCCAGCGGCAAGCGTCACTGCCGCGCTGAAGGGGTCGATGTTGCCCGCCGAGTCCAGCAGGGTCACCCACGCCTCGGGCGAATCGAAGTCGTTTCCACCAATGGTCCACCTGCCGTACTGCGACCGCTCACCGTCCTTGGCTCTCTTGGCCGCGATCATCGCCGCGTTATCTACGTTGAAGGCGTCTTCAACCTTCTTCATATCCAGCGCATGATAGGTCAGGAACCTGTCCGCGATCAGCGGGACAACCTGGCCAGGCTCTGCTGGCTTGAATAACTTTTCCTGCATCCAGGCATAGAGCCGGTCTGCCAACTCCTTGTCGAAATGATTGATCGCACCCTTGCCGACCAATGCCGTGACGTTCGACAGAACGATGCGCTTCTTCTCTTGCGCGTAGTCGTTTGACGGCTCAGGGAAACTGTCTTCACCGAGAGCCTTGGCGACAGCGGTGGTGATGGGCACTGGTTCTGGGCCCTCGCCATCAGGCAGCGTCCACAGCGCAGGCCTACTACTGATCTCTTGATTATCGCCACCCGTCCACTGCCAACCAAGTGATGGGTCGTCACTCTCAGCTGCCTTCCAGACCCAGCACGCAGGCGCCGCATCGAAGGTCTTGAGGTAGCCGGACAGGATCAGTTTGCCGAACGGATCTGCCGTACCCCCCTTGCCGACCAGTGTAGCCGGAGCCGCCTGGGCAGGGAGAACGTTGCAGACGACAGTGACGTTGAGCGCGTGCGGCCCAACCGGCGTTACAACCCAATGCAGACCGCCAAAGCCAGCTTGTCCTGGTGTAGTCACGTTGCGGATACGCTTGCCATCTTCCTCGAAGAAGACGCCAATGGTGATCGGCGCTGGGGCCGCCTTACCAATGCGCTGATAGACAACTACCTGCACGTTGTCAGCTTCGCCTCGGAACGCAGCCCAGCCTTCCGGCAAGGGTGGATCGTCATTCGCGGCAGCCCCGTCACCGCCCTGACCTTCGTTGCCGCGTGGATCGGCAGCCGGCGTTACGGAGGGATCGACATAGACGGCTGGCTTGCCACTCGTCGTGTCTTTGACGTACCATTTCCCGTTGATCTTTTCGACAGTGACATCCTGACCGGCTACCGTCCAGGTGCGCCCCGTGATGAAGGCATCGCCCAGAGCCTCGGGAACATCGACGCGAATGCGATACGGCCCCCATGCCGCATTACCCATCGACCGATTGGCAGACGCAGCCGATCCGACGTTCTCCGTGGTATAGGCCGCCACTTCGTAGGGGTCACTGACCGTGTAGGATGCATTCGCGGAACCAGCCGCCGACGCATCGTTCACGGTCATGGTGGAAACCACCGACCCGTTGATCGTGGTCGTCACGATACTGCCATTGCTCGCAGAAGCTGGAGCCGCCGCCATTGCCATCGCAGGTGCAGCCGGGGGCTGAACCACCTTGGCTGTCACGACAACGTTGTTGCCGTTGAACATGCCGGACCACGAACCATTGCCGTCGGCACTGCCCGAACCAGCAAGCACCAGCGGGGTGGCCGCACCGAACGCGGACGGCAGAGCCAACCGCAGCGTTCCGCCTGATGCCCAGGCCCCGTCCCACGTCAGACCAAAGGCCAGAGTCGTCGGACCTGCGATGGCCGGAACCCAGGCATCGGTGCGCGTGAGTTCGCCATTCGCACCGACGGCAAAGTCACCAACGTAGCGGAGCTCCCCCCCAACGGACACCGAGCAGGATGCCTTGCCGTCGGCGAACGCGCTGATCGTCGCCAGCCAGTCGCCCGGCCCGGTGAACTCGCGTGTATCCAGCCCGCTCTCCGTGAGCACAACAGCCTGAGCCGATCCGCCAGCAGCAACATCCGGGGACGTGACCGTAACCGTGTCTATCACCGTCGGCGATAGGCCCGTCCCGGTGGCGATCGACACCTGGGCTACCAGTTCAGGCACCGGCTGCGTTCCAGAGAGGGTCACGGGGACTTCAACCCGTCCGTGAGCACCCATCTCGTTCGTATCGGTCAGCAGCACCATCGTCTGCGTACCCACCCAAGCATCGGATGTCACCGACCCGCTGAAGGTGAAGTGCTTCGCATAGGGTGCCCAGTCCGTCGCCCCGTCATTCGCCACCTGGAGCGAGATGTCGCCTACATGCTCAGAGCCACGGAAGACATGAACCGCCTTCAGGGCCGAGTTCTGGACCAATCCTGCATAGGTGTCCTGGACGGAACCCGAGAAGGAGACCGTAACCTGCTTGTCGCTGATCGAGGCAGAGCCAACGGACGCTGTCAAAGTCGGGGCGCTGAACGATTTCTTGAGCGATGTAGCATTCTGATCACTCGCCGTTTCATGGGCGATGTTCACCACCGCCAACGCCTCCTTCATCCGATGCGCCCCATTGGCTCCGGCGTACTGCTGGCTCAACTCATCCGGGTAGGCGTGGATTGCGCCGAGTTTGACATCGATGTTTGCTAGGCCGGCGGGGACGTCGGGGGTGATTTCTAGGTCTAGCTCTATTGCTTGGGATATCGTGGGGCGCTTGTACCAGGGGACGATACGCTGGGCGGTGATGACAATCTTTCCCTTCTTCTGTTCGGGTGTGGCGCTTGCGGCTTGGGCCGCAGGTAGGGTCACGTCGGTTCCGTTTATGACGAAATGGACGTAGTCGCCGGTAGCTGAGAAGTCCGTCCATGACCAATCCTTGTCTACGAAACCGGCTTCGATGGATATGGTCGTACGATTGCCAGTGGCGACGATGTCCGGACTGACACGAATTGAGTTCAGCCAGCGAAGGCCTTTATTGCTATAACCTATTCTGTGACCGGGGCTAGAATAATACTCATCAATAAATTGCTTATACTCATCAGAGGTCTCATCATAAGCAAAATTTCTATACTCAAATGGATCCGTTTTGCCAGATAAACTGTATCCGATGGTCCAAGCGCCGGGTTTGGCCTGGGCCCAGTCCGAACGACGTACATTAAGCTTGCCATTAATGTAGCCCACCTCCGCATCATAGGCCACTGCGCTCATCGTTGCGTTACCCCCCTCGACATCTACACCAGCAGAAACACTCGGCGCTCCGCTAAAGAGATACCTACTCGCGATCACCCCGTCATCACGGATGGATATGTCTGTCGTTATTGGCTCAGTCGTCTCCATCCAGGATGGCGCTATCTGGACAATGGCCGGCGTCACCTGTCGACCACCGCTGCCATCGACTGAACGC
>JBILDK010000211.1:0-5328 GCA_044352625.1 Planctomycetota bacterium | reverse complement strand
CATGCATCAGTCGTTGATTCAGAGCTATCGAGCATGTTCCGCGCTCACCCGCTGGGTGAGTTCAAAAAAAGGAACAGGATGGGGAGGATGGGGAGGATGAAGCCGTCGAAGGTCCCGGTGAATTCCATCCTCCCCATCCTCCCCATCCTGTTAACCCCGCCTGAAGTCTACGGTTCATTGCGTTGTTTTGGTTCACGGGCTCATTCATGCGAGCCCAAACTGAAAATACTGCAACCCAGAACGGCGAAACCAGCACCTGTGGCTTCCGGAAGTGACAGACCAAGCTGCCGTTCACATCGCCAACGTCGGATACAGCCAACCCTTATTCCGAAAAGTCGGTGGCCTCCCAAGTGGGCGGATTGGGGACGGCCACTGGACAGCAACCGACTTCCGAACTGCGATTTTCAGAGTTAACCAATCGCGAGCATGCGCTCGATCGGCAACCGCGCGCGGCGTATGAGATCGGCCTCGAGCGTGATCTCCGGGCTGCGGTTGCGCAGGCACCAGTATAGCTTCTCAAGCGTGTTGAGGCGCATGTGCGGGCAGGTGTTGCAACTCGTACAGGCGCCGTCGGGCCCGCCCCGAACCTCGGCTGGGGCCATGAGGAAGGTGCCCGCCGGTCGCACTTTGCGCATCTGGTGGATGATGCCAGGCTCGGTAACCACAATCCATGTTCCATCGGCAGGACCGTTGCGCACCGCTTCGAGCAGAGCCTTGGTGCTTCCCACCACATTGCCCAGAGCGCGCACAGGGGCGGGGCATTCGGGATGGACTAGGGTGATGGCGCCCGGATGGGCACGCTGCATGGCGGTGATGGCCTGGGCGCTGAACAACTCGTGTATTTCGCAGGACCCTGCCCACAGCACCAGCTCGCGGCCGGTCTGGCGGCTGACGTAGTCACCAAGAAAGCGGTCGGGGGCGAAAATCACCGGCACGCTGCGCGGAATGCTGTTGACCACTTGCACCGCATTCGAACTGGTGCAGCAGTAGTCCGATAGCGCCTTGACCGCGGCGCTCGAGTTGACGTAAGTCACCACGTGGTGCCCGGGATGGGCGGCAACGAAACGTGCGAAATCCGCGGCCGGCGCACTGTCCGCGAGACTGCACCCGGCGGCTAGGTCAGGGAGGAGCACAAGCTTGTCCGGACAGAGGATCTTGGCCGTCTCGGCCATGAAATGCACCCCGCAGAACACAATGGTGCGCGCTGAGACCTTGGCCGCTTCGCGTGCCAGCTGCAGACTGTCGCCAATGAAGTCGGCTGCATCCTGGATCTCACCAGCCTGATAATAATGGGCCAGGATTACTGCATCGAGCTCGCGCTTGAGGGCCTGGATGGCCGGCTGGAGGTCCACCGGGGCGGAAACGGTCGCGCGCAGGATCATGCCCCAAGCATCGCCCCCACCCCGCAGCGGCAAGCGCCGGGGATGGCTCCAGGCGGTAAACCTTGCCGCCTGTCCGGTGTGTGATACCAAGTTACACACCCCGAAGACGTGCCATGACCAACGAGAACCCGATGATCAAAGAGAAGGCCAGTCAAGAGGATATCTACCGCGTGATGCGCACGGATATCGAGGCTGGTTCGTATCCGGCCTCGAGCCGGCTGCCATCGGTACGGACCTTGGCCAAACGGTTCTCGGCCAGCCCCAACACCATCAGCAAGGTGGTGAGCCGGCTGATGGAATCCGGCCTCTGCACCGCTCGCCGCGGCGTCGGCCTGTTCGTGCGTTCGCTGCCCAACCGCAAGCTGACTCTGCTGGTGGGTTCGCCCCATCCTGAGCCCAAGGATGATTTCTATGGCCAGATCGAGCGCCGCATCAACGAGCGCTGCGTGGCGGACGGGATCGAGCTGGAACGCTACCACATCCAGCCCGGCGACCCCGCCTATGGCCCTGACGTGGACCGCATCCGCAAGCCCGGCCGCGTGATCGTCACCATTGGCCTGGTCCACGAGCCGCACCTCAAGCAAATAGCCGACCTGCGTCGCCCGCTGCTGGTGATCGGGGCTGCTCCGTGCCGCAGCAACGCCTCATCGATTGTGCCCAACAGCTTCCGCTCGGGCTACCTCGCCGCCCGCCACCTCATCCGCAAGGGCTGCCGGCGCATCGCCTTCATCGGTCGGGTGCGCGAAGTCCGCGGCGTGACCCTGCCGGATCCTGAAAGTCTCAAGGAGTTGGCGGGCGTGCAGGCCGCCTTCCGTGAAGACTCGCTGCCGGTGTATCCGGAACTGATCTTCAACGATTGTGCCCAGGTCAACGTCCGCGCCGCCTCCCTCAAAGAGCTGCCCGATGCGGTGATCATGCCCGACAGCGACAGCGTGGACACGGTCCAGGCGATCAAGGCCCTTGGCAGCAAGCTCGAACGTGTGGTTTTCGCCGACGACCGCATCCTCGACAAGAGCAAGCATCCGGCCGCGGTGGTGATCCGCCGTGACGATCTGGTTGATCTGGCCCTGGGCGAACTCAACCGCCTGCTTGATGAACAGAGCAAGAGCCACCGCACCATGATGGTGGATGGCGAACTGGTGGACGCAGCGGGTTGAGACTTAAGGCAGGGTGATCAGCAGCACTAGATCCGGCGCCCCAGCAGGCAGCGGGAGGACTGCGCTGCCGTCAGCAAGGCTGGTGATGGAACCCAGGGTGCGATCCACCCCACCCAGCTGATCGAGACCGGTGACGGTGAATGTCGTGTCCGAGCGCAGCCCATCGAGCCGCACGGCCAAGCCATTGCTCAGGCCGCGCCGCTCCCGACCTCCAACCAAATGGGCATGCCACGTGTCACTGGGCTCCTGGGGCCAGAGCAGGCCCTGGGTGGATGAGGTCCAGCCGATCACCCGCACCGCTCCGCCGCTCGGCTGCAATGGAGCCAATCCCGGATCGCTCCAGTCGATACGCCGCACCGCCGCCGCCAAAGGCGCATAGACCGTGAGCAGTCCGCGCGGTTCGAGGTAGGTGTCCCACCACCAGTTCATTGCTGAACCGCAGCCGCCGCTGAGCAATCCCGCCCAGGCCTGCTGGCGCAGCAGCAAGCCCGCAGGATCGAGTTGGTGACCGTGATTGACGTCGTTGGTACCTTGCCAGCCGGTCTCGCCGAAGAGCAGCGGTCGGTCATCGGGCACATGTTGCCCAACCGCATGGAGCAGCAGGCCGACGCCGTCACGGCCGCGCTCAAGCAGTTCGGCGCCGGCATTCTGCCATTCCAGGACGTAGGTGTGGACTTGGGCCACATCAACTCCGGGCAGGGCCATGGCCCGCATCCAATCGGTGCCACACCAGCTCACGGTGCGCAGGCGGTGATCCTGGTCGTGGGTGGCGAGGGTGGCGAGTCCCGCCTCGATCCAGGGCAACGCCCACTCGCGCACCGGCTGGGCCATGTCCGGCTCATTCATCAATTCCCACATGGCGATGGTGTCGTCGGCGCCCCAGCGCGCCAGGCAGTAGCGTATGCGGCGTTGCCACTGGGCCGTCGGGGGGACAGCAAAAAACGCCTTTTGCCGAGCTTCCAGACCCTCGCCGTACGGGAATGGCTCACCCTCGGTCACGTCGGTGTGGTTGTCCAGCACCAGGGTGAGGCGCAGGCCCGCAGCCCGTGCCTCCGCCAGCACCCCGTCGAGCTCATGGGCGCGATCCAGCCGGTAGCGGTCGGGTTCGGCGCTTTCGAGGCCCAGCCCCCAGGAACACATCCAAATGCGGGTGTGGGTGCAGCCCTGGTCAGCAAGCAGGCGGAACCAGCGTGCAAATGCGATTGCAGTGGGGGCCTCGGCCCAGGCCAGATTGGGGCCAATGGGAATGAACGGGGTGCCATCGGCAAAGGCCAGCAACCGGCGGTTGAACGGGGCCACGCGCAATGGCCCCTGGGGTCCGCTGGCGGCCTCGGCGTGAAAGGTGCCCGCTGCCTGTTCGCTGCCGTCCGGGGCGAGCAGCCGCCAGATATGGTTGCCCGCGGCGCGCGGGGTATGACGGATGCGCAACCTCGTGCCGTCCCAGAACGCGGGGCGTTGCCACGTGCGCCGGTCCGGGCCACGGATCTCCAGCCTCGGCACCCGGTCGGGATCGAGGGAACACCACGCCTCGGGTGGGGCGAGCACGGTGAACTCAGCCAGCGCATCGGCAGGCAGCGGGGTGGCGGGACCGCTGACCTCGACGGCGGCAAGCAAGGCGCTCAGGATGGCGAGCGAACATGACCGAATCATCGCGCCACCCCTGCATACAGGCGCAGATAGGCCGGAGCGAGGGCCGCCGGGGTCAGGCGCGCTGCGACCCGGCCGGCCCGGGCGATGCGTTGCCGGCGCAGGTCGGGATTGGTGAGCAGAGGCAGCAGCGCCGCAGCCAGGGCCGCCGGCGTGCGTTCGGCCCCGGCCACCAGGCCCCAGCGTTCGCAGTCCACCAGGCCGCCGACCCGGGTGGCCACCACCGGCACCGCGGCCATGGCGGCCTCCACCGCCACCAGCGGCTGGCCCTCGTTGCGGCTGCTGATCAGCAACGCCTCCATCGGTGCGAGAGCCTCGGACCCGGGCACGAAGCCGGTGAACAGCACCGGCACGCCGAGGTGCGCGGCGTGGGCTTCGAGCGCGGCGCGCTCGGGCCCGTCCCCGCACATCAGGCCCTGCACCGGCAGCTGGGTGGCGAGCGCGGCCAGCGCGTCGAGCCACAACGTGCCATCCTTGATCGCGACCAAACGACCAAGGAAACCCACCACCGGCAATCCTGGACGCAGCACCGATTGCCACTGGGCCGGACGACGATGGACCTGGGGAACGGGCACCGGCAGGCAGTGCCAGCGGCTCGGCCGGCCGATGCGATGGTTCAGGGCCAGGTCGCGCACCAGGCCCGGAGTCAGGCTGTGGAGGTGGTGCGCACCGGCCACGGCGCGTTCCACCAGGGTGATGGCGGTAGACACCGCTGGCCTGAAATACCCGCTCAGGACATGGCCGTGATAGGTGTGCAGGCAGCGCTGTCCTAGCACCTGGCAGGCCAGCCGCCCGAGGATCCCGGCCTTGGCGGTATGCGTGTGGACCACCTCCGGGCGCAACCGGTGAACTGCGCAGACCAGGGCCATGAAAGCACGGGCATCATCCAGCGGCGACACCGCCCGGCCAAGGCCCGGCACGTACTCCACCATGCAACCGGACGCGGTTACCTGATCGGCGATGTCCGGCTCCCCGGCGCAGGTCCCGGTCAGCACCGTGACCCGATGCCCAACCCGGACCATCTCGGCCCCCAGGCCGGCGATCACCCGGGCGGGACCGCCATCATTGAGTCGGGCGATGAGGTGAACGACATGCACGGGGCTATAATGGCGCGCGCTGGAAGTCCGGAAGTCCGGAATCAC